>JBGTKH010000322.1:0-3977 GCA_041744735.1 Pirellulaceae bacterium
TGGGCACCATCGGCCGCAGCGGAGTCGCCGGGCTGGTGATGGGCAATACGGCCGAGTTGATTCTCAATCGCGTCCCGTGCGCCGTACTGGCACTTAAACCGCAAGGATTCGTCTCGCCAATTAAACTGTGACGGTTGGACCATCGTTTAGACGCATGAATGCGGCCACTACGAGCGAGGACTCGCATGACTCAAACCGACCGCGACGCGGCGCTGGCCGCGATGCACACAACCGAGGCGATTCAAGATCGCATCAAATCGACCAAACGTCACAGTTATCTTGGCGACTTTGTGCTGGGTGCCGTCGACGGGACCGTAACGACGTTCGCGATCGTGGCGGGGGCGGCTGGCGCGGGGCTGTCTGGCGGCGTAGCGGTCGTGCTGGGACTGGCGAACGTGGCCGCAGATGGTTTCAGCATGGCTGTGAGCAACTACCTGAAATCCTGCGCGGACCGCCAAGTGGTCGACCGTTTTCGCGCGATGGAAGAAATGCACATCGACAAGATCCCCGACAGCGAGCGTCAAGAAATTCGCCAAATCTTTGCCGCCAAGGGATTCGACGGCCCCATCCTGGATGAAATTGTGAGGGTCATCACCCGCGATCGCCAGCAATGGGTCGATACCATGCTCACGGAAGAATGGGGCCTGCAATTGGAAACGCCTTCGCCTCTGCGCGCGGCCCTGACGACTTTCGCCGCCTTTGTGCTGGCGGGCCTCGTCCCGCTGGTGCCGCTACTGCTGGCCGCATGGTTTGCGGCCTCGGAAATGTTCGCTGCCAGCGCCGTGCTGACGGCACTCACCTTTCTTACCATCGGTGTCATCCGCGGCCGCCTTGCCGAGCGAAATTCACTACTAACCGGCCTCGAAACGCTCGCCGTCGGCGGAACCGCCGCGACACTGGCCTTCCTTGTGGGTGTGTGGTTAAGAGGTATCGCGAGTGGCTAGCTCGCAGGGCCATCCACAATGCGGCCATGCTTCCGGCACGGGACATCGTTCATTGCGGCATGCGCGTGCTAATCCGCACATGGGGCGCGCTTACATGCACGCTGTACGGCCACCCGCGATTCGGTCTACTGCGGCATTTCCGCATTGCCGGCCTTATTTGCACGATACGGCTTGCTCTACGTTCTTGGCAAACTTTGCGGCAAAGCGTTGGCACGAAATCTGCCTGGGTATCCGATCGCGAATCTTTCTCATCCCGATCTTCGGAGTTGGCAACATGGCAACGATCGCCTCGTCGCATTCACAGTCATTGTTGAGGAGCACCGACGGCAACCAGCAAAGCTCGCAAAGGAGAATGCCATGAATCTGAAAAAAGTCTTGTTTCCTACCGACTTCTCACATAGCGGCGACGCGGCGCTGAAGACGGCGACGGCCTTGGCGCGCGATAGCGGCGCAAAGCTGCTGATCGTACACGTCGAAGAGCCGCCCACACTGTATGGCGGCGGCGAGATGTATTACGGCATGCCCGAGCCGAGTGCGGAAGAACTGCGCCGGATGCTCGAAGAGGTCGTGCCGACGGACCCGCAGGTGCCGTACGAACATCATCTGATCACCGGCGATCCGGCCGGTGCGCTGGTGCGGCTGGCCGAGAGCGAAGACGTCGACATGATCGTGATGGGCACGCACGGTCGAACCGGACTGTTTCGGCTGCTGATGGGCAGCGTTGCCGAAGCCATCGTGCGGCGAGCCACTTGTCCAGTGCTCACATTCCGCGAACCAAGCAAGCGGGCCGTGATTGTGGAGTAATGTCATCATGAGATTGCAAGACACCGATCAATACCGGCATTTAGTGGTCTATCTGCGTGCCGAGCACCAACATTTGCATGAAGTGCTGCGCAGCATCGAGACCGCGTTTGCCGAGCGCGACAAGTCGCGGGCGCCGGATTCCGCGCCCTCGTTGCTGGACGGGCTCGCAAATCTACGCGAAGAACTCCAGCGCCACTTCTCTGTGGAAGAAGAAGGCGGCTGTATCGAAGAGGCCGTATGCCGGTGCCCGAGCCTGTCACCCGAGGCGACTCGGCTCGAACACCAACATCCCGTGCTGTTGGGCAGCTTGGATTCGATCATCGAGCGGTTGCGATCATCGTCACAACGGGAACACGACATTGGCGAAACAAGCCGTCAGTTCAAACAGCTCGTCAAAACTCTGCACGCTCACGAAGCGGCCGAGGATCGCATCATGCAGCGCGCCTTTGGTGGACAATTTGAATTGCGTAACAACGAGTGCTGAGCGGGACTTTATATAGAAAGGCTGCTACGACATTTCATATTGGGGATTTTAGTTCATGCATCAGAAAGACGAGGCTCGTAGTACAGACTCAGTAAGCCAAGTGCCCGGTCGCCGGCGATTCCTGACGACCGCGTCCTCCGTGGCTATGGCTGGAGGGTTGGTGGCTGGCTACGGAACGTTTGGCGTGATGGCCGGCCAATTTCTTTATCCGACAGCGGGTGGCGACGTCGGCTGGCAGTTCGTGGCGACGATCGACCAATTGCAGATCGGCCAGTCGTTGGACTACATCGCGCCGACCGGGGCAAAGGTCGTTGTGGCGCGCCAGCGCGAGGGAGACGACGGGGAAGCCTTCATCGCGCTCTCCAGCGTCTGCCCACATCTCGGTTGCCAAGTGCATTGGGAGTCGCCGAACAATCGTTTTTTCTGTCCGTGTCACAACGGTGCGTTCGATCCGCAGGGCCGAGCAATCGAAGGTCCGCCGGCCGCCGCCAAACAAGAGCTTCGCCGCTTTCCGCTCAAGGTGGAAGGCCGATTGCTGTTTATCGAAGCGCCGTTGAAATCGGTCAATAGCGCGAGTTCGACTTGAGGAGATGCAGCGTGGGACTTGTCGCCGAATGGTTTGCCGAACGAGTGCCGGTCAGCGGCGAGCAACTGCGCGAACTGACTAACGAACCGGTGCCCAATCACCTGAAGCGCTGGTGGTTTTGTCTGGGCGGCACGCCAGCGTACTTGTTCGTCGTGCAAATCGTTACAGGTATCTTGCTGGCGTTTTACTATCAGCCCGCGCCGGCCACGGCGTACGAATCGGTGCGCTACATTACCGAGGAAGCCACCTACGGCTGGTTCTTGCGCAGCCTGCACAAATGGGGCGCGACGTTCATGATCGCCGCCGTGATTTTGCATCAGATGCGTGTTTACTTCACCGCGGCCTATCGACGGCCTCGCGAATTGAACTGGGTCATCGGCATGTGCCTGCTCATGTGCACACTGTTGACCGGCTTCACGGGATACAGTTTGGTCTTCGAGCAACTCAGCTACTGGGGAGCGACCGTCGCGGCGAACATCAGCAACGCGGTGCCGGGCGTGGGCGGCATGCTGAAAGAATTCCTGTTGGGTGGCGAAGCATACAATGAACGGACTCTCCCGCGACTATACGTGCTGCACGCGGCGGTGCTGCCAACGACCATCATCCTGCTGGTCATCGTGCATATCGCCATGATCCGCATGCACGGTGTTACGGAATTCCGTTTCGCGGACGAACCGGCCGACTCGCCACGACACTTCAACTTCTTCCCCGATCACATGCTGACCGAATTGATGATCGGCCTGGTGCTGATGATTATGCTCTGCGCCGTGGCCACGATCTTTCCCGCGATCCTGGGGCCCAAAGCCGATCCGCTGACCACGCCGGAAATCATTAAGCCCGAGTGGTTTTTCTATGTGTCGTTCCGCTGGCTGAAACTGTTCTCGCTGTCGTTCGCCGTGTTAAGCACCGGGTTCATCGTCGCCGCGATGTTTCTCTGGCCGTGGATCGACAGTGTATTGCGAAGGCTTACGAAAAATGAAGATATCAGCGTCTATATCGGCATTGTGGCAACGTTTGTGCTCATTGGACTGACCGTGTGGGAGGCGGTCGTGGCGCACTAGGTTGTTGTAGCGCACCAACATCGTGATGCAGATCAACTTTGGGTGGCTTGGGCTGAGTCCGCGAAGCCCCAGCGCGTAGCAAGCTGGGGCTTCGCGGA
>JBGTKH010000323.1:0-10312 GCA_041744735.1 Pirellulaceae bacterium
TGCCCGCTTTCTTTTCGTCAAGAAGATTTGGCAATTACTTCGGCGCGCTATGACACAGAGTTGTCATCCCCCTGACTGAGCGAGGTTTGTCGGCGATGAAGCGCGCTAGTGCTTTGTCACGGCTGGGAATTCGGGCTGAACTGTGAGCCGATGGCGCTAGCCACGGGCGTTTTTGCCGACCGCCCGACGCTAGCGCGTTTTGAAGTTGCGCTAGCATCCATTTGTAGCCGAATTCGCCAGAATTTGGTTTTCGAGTTCAACACAAGACCGTCCAAATTCTGGCGAATTCGGCTACCATCAATTGAAAAGCGCAACTTCAAAACTAGCGCGTTCGGCTCACCCGAACATCAACCTGTGACAAAGCGCTAGTTACCCGTGATGTCCTTCAGTTTGCCGAAGAACGACTGCTTGCGCTCGCTGTTGATGCCCCAATTCACGGGCGGGCATTGATAGCCGTCTTGGTAGTTGCTTTCGCCCGGATCGAAATAACCCCAACTGGCGTACTCGCCGATCGCCGCGACGAAATTGTTCTGCGGCTTGTCGAAGTCGAAGTGATCGTCTTCGTTGAACAGAATCGGCATCGGGCGGTAGCCGGCCACTTGCCGAGTCTGTCGAACCATCTCGGCGATGCGCTGCGGCTGGCTCACGCCGTTGCCGTGGACGAGCAAAAAGTCGGCGCTGCGAACGACGTTCTCCTTGGGGATCGTGTTGCCGCCATAGCTGGTGCTGACCAACAGCCGCCGCCCGTCGCGCTGCCGCTGCTTGACGCGCTCGATCAACTCATGCACGCGATCCGGCCGCAGGATCACGTGGTCGTAGCGCACGTTGCATTCGTTGTTCACCTCGATCAACACGTTCTTGTAGCCGCGGTCGAAGACCCAATCGACCGTGTTGTCAACCGCCCGCTTTACCGCCTCGTCATCCGTCAGCCGTTGGTCTTGCCCGAAGTAGAACACGCCCAGAATCACCGCCATGCCCAACTCGTCCGCGCGGTCGCAAATCATTTCGAGCCGCCGCATGTAATCGTCGCGCAGGCTGCCGTCCGCTTCGATCGCCGAGTTGTGCCAAGGCTGCTCGCGCGAATATCCCTGCGGGCTGCCTCCCTGCAAATTAATGGTGAACGACAGCAGCCCGTGCTTCCGCCACAGAGGCATCGCCGCCACAAACTCGCGCGTGTTGCGATCCGCGTCCCAACGGCCGGTGTCGGGATAGTTCCAGCGAGCGCGCGTCTCGGGATTCCGATCGTCGAAGATCGCCTGCACCATCCGCGAGTTGAGCAGCAGCCCTTCGATCTTCTTCCCCTGCCAACTCCGCCCCGCATACGTCGGCTGCCCGTTGATGTAAAACGCCTCGCCGCGAATCGAAACCTCGGTCTTCCGCACGGTAACAGGATCGGCACCCGACACCAATGCGCAGCAATTGAGAAGGAAGCACACTGTCAACGATCGGACGGTCTTCATTGCCACGTTCCTTGGAGTTTGCACTGTTTCTGACGAGCGCGTCGATTGACTCGTACCAGCCTTACAATAATCGACGACAACCTGCCCTGCCATGATCTGGCCACGCGGGCTGGCGGCTTGTTGATTTAGTAACCCGAAGCGTAAGCGAGGGCGTCCTTTCCTCCCTCGCTTACGCTTCGGGTTATGATTCACGCCATACGTTGATTCGACGCCGACTAAATCAACAAGCCGCTGGTCCCGGTGGGAGCCCCACGGTGATACGTGCGCTGTTTCGCTGTTTGACATTCAAGGGGACGAAGCCTAAGCTGCCGTATCCCTATGACGCAAGTGTTGGCGGATTCCACGGCCGCCCTGACCCAAGGAGTGTTAAAAGTCATGTCGCTGGTGCCCAACGTGAAACCCGTAACCGCCGTCTTACTGGCCGCCGGGCTGTTGATTGCCAGCGCCTCATGGCGGGTCGTGCTGGCCCAGCCGGCAACGGATGCTGTGAAACTCAATGCGGATACATTCGGCCCGATCCACCAGCAAATCAGACCGCAGCCCGGCGAGTCCCGTTGGATGGAGATTCCCTGGCTGACCGACCTGCACGCAGCCCGCCAGAAAGCTGCGGCCGAAGGAAAGCCTTTGTTCCTCATGGCGGCAGGTAAAGCCATCAGCATCGGGATGTGCTGAAGCGGCGGTCGCGACGTGGGCCGTGCGCCCGCCTATTGGTCCGAAGAAAACGTTAAGCTGATCATTGACAACTTCGTTCCTCTTTCCGTCCATGGCGCCGACCAGCGCCGCCAAGATGCGGTCGGCCAATTCTATCGCGACGCGGGCCTGAATCTGGACAAGTTTGAAGCCGTGCAGTGTTGCGTTACGGCAGGCGGCAAGGTTCTTGAAGCGACTTACCTGGGAATTGACCTCCAGAACACTTTGGAAAAATGGCAGGCACTGCCGGAGTCCGAACGTGCCCTCGGTGCCGTCAAAATCGCAAACCCCGGCGGCGTTAACATCCAACCGACTGAGTCCACTCCGCCCGCTGGCGGCTTGATCCTCAAGGTTTACACACGGGCTTTCATGCGCGACGACGCGGGCCAGCTCTGCTATGTGACCGGCAAAAACCTCTGGCTCGACGAAGCAGGGAACAGAACCCTGGAGTCCGATTATCACAACGAGCGCACCGCCGCTCACCAGGCCCAACCAGACCACATGTGGCTGACCGAAGCCGAATGGAAGTCGCTGATCCCGGCCAACCCCAGGAAGGACGATCAGTTCCCAATGCCGACGAGCATCACCGACCGCATCCTGCGCTGGCATTTGAACCCCCTCAGGTTTTACGGTCGTTATGGGCCGGACGCGCTGGATCGCCATACGGTGCGGGCTGGCGAACTGACCTTGACCGTGGAAGCCGTCGCGCCCCATGCGGTTCGGCTGCGGCTTGACGGTTTCGCCAGACTTGGCCAAGTACCGCCCGCCGCCGTCGTCGAGCGGAAGATCGCCAGCCTCGATCAATGGGGATATGAGCCCCGCGTGCTCGGCTTTCTCGAGTACGAGCCGCAGCAGCAGGTCTTCATCCGGTTCGACATCGTCGCGATGGGCGAACACTTTGGCCGGCTCGGCAACGGCAGCGCTGCCCCGTCTCGGCTCGGCCTGCAACCTCTGGGGATGTCCTTCGAGTTGGTCAAGGGCGATCAACCTGCTGACCGCATCCTACCGGGACGCGCCGCCAATGCGCAGAGTTATTTCGATGTGAGCAACTAGCGCGTCTGCCGCGACGCCGGCTTCGAGCCATTCGTAGGTTCGTCGCCGCGGACAAGTACGTCGTCGGGAAACATGCGGCTTAGCGGTTGGTAGATTGATAATAAGGATGCGCGAAATCAAAGCACGGGCAGACGCTGGCGATCTGGCGTGGTTGCAACAACGCGGCAAAGTGTTCGAGGCCATTGGCGCGGCATAGTCGCTCGAATACATTCGCGCTGGCAATTGGGACCAGGATAGGCCGACCAGTGCGGCCGCGTAACAGGCCGCGACTTGACCGCACTAGGCCGACCGGCCGTGGTCGGCCTAGCATCGGATTGCGTTTGGAAAACGCCGCACGAAGCCTCTTGTTTTTCCGCAACGACGTGCGAAAATGAGGGCCGTCCGATTAACGGATACACCGCCAAGACCTGACGGCCTATCCTGGTTTCCGCCAACCCCGATACGCGGGTCGGTCTAATAATTGTTCGGCAAGCAAACCTTACATAGGACAGCTCCACCATGAAGCCTGACTCACTCCCTACAAGCAACGTCGATTCGACGGATCCGGCGGCCACGGATGCACGACCACCGATCCAACGACGCTTTCTTGGGAACCTTCCTGTAAACGCTGATGAGTTTGAATCGGGGAGCGAGATCTCTATCGACACTGCCAGCGACGGATCGAGCAGACAGCGGGTATCCCGCTCAAATTCAGGGACATTGGCCCGGCTTGTGGAATAGCAATATCGACGCAGCAGTGAATTGGGGAAACGGGAAAGCCTACTTCTTTCGCGGGCGGGAGTACATCCGTTATGACATTGCGGCCGATCGCGCCGATCCCGGGTATCCTGCAGCAATTGCATCCAATTGGCCCGGCCTGTGGGTCGATCGCGTTGACGCTGCGATCAACTGGCGCGATCATTTGCAACGTCGTAACGAATATACTCGTCCGCGCGAAAAAAGTAGATCTTTCCTGTTCCCAGACTCCGGATACCCGAGAAAGATTTTCCCGCACTGGCCTAGCCTCTTTTTCTCGACCGCACAGGCAAAGATCCTCCTCCGCAGTTCCTCTTTAGTCGAATTCCCAACGTCAGGCAACAGTGAACATTAACGGACACGATGTGTGGGTTACGGCATTCAAGGACTTGGCTGGAAAGATCATTCTCAACAATGCAGGCGTAAACTGATGGCGGACCCCACTGATGTTGCAGACCAACTCATCAGGGCCGGCGACTATGACGGAGCCTTTGCGCTGCTTCAGTCAGCAGTTGCCGATTCAAACCAGCCCCCAGCATCGCGGGCAGATGCGTTTCAATTACTGGGAACGTTGGTGCAAATCAATCCGTCATTTGGCGACGGTGATGAATGTGGACTATCGTACTACCTTCGAGCCCTCAAAATAGATCCACATCATCTGTGGGCGCTTTATGGTGTGATTTCGACATATGGTCCGCGCTTTCCAGACCACCAGGACGATGATGCTTGCCGGACGGCATTGGATGCCATCTCGCTGCAATTGCATGAACTCGATGCGGAGGCGCAGCGTTTCGTCAGGGAGAAACGCGACATCCTCACACAAGCACAATGCAATCGCCGAACAAGCGGATGAAGCCGACCGAAATATGCCCGGCGAATCGAGTTCTTCGTGATCGCGGCGTCGTTCGCGCCGGGCATATTTCGGCGGCTTATCCTGGTCGTTCGCGGAAAGGTCCTATGCGATCGGAAGTGGCCAAGTTCGCGTCGCAACTTGATGTCCTCATCGGTTTCGTTGAGGGACGTGTGGATGGTGCGTCGCTCGATGCGGCACTCGGTACGGAAGAAATGAAGACTCTGCTCAGTTCCTTCGAGGACCCTCGCTACCCCGCAATCAGCAATCATTTTCGGCGACTCCACAACAAGCAAGATCGCACATCACTCGGCGGTCTCGTTAATTCCGAAGGCATCATTGAGGACTTTCTTCAGAAGGCTGAGGTCACTTTTACGTCGTCGAAACGTTACTTCAACACGTACCGGCTGCTGCTCAAAGCGCTTCCTAAATATGTTGACCCTCCAATGGACTTTCTTTCCGAACATGTGATCCCGAAGGACGACGGTCTGAGTGACGCCAAGAAAGCCAAGGCCATCAAAGAACGGATAATGGAGCACTTTCGTTTCATTTCAAAACCGCCGAGTTGGATTCAAAACCCCGATTGGCCGATTCGCAACGGCAAGCCCCTTGTCTTTATCGGTCAAATTCCAATTGACGCGCCAGATCTGTTTCATGACACCGGTGCTGCCTTTGTGTTCTACGACCCATCGGATGGAAGCTTTGAAACTGTGGCTCAATTCCACTAACGACAATTCCGCGAACAAGGCGTTGCACGCGAGCGGGCGGCAGCGTCGGTTTTGAAATCAACATCAAACGCGCCCGCCGCGTGAACTTTGTCGTTCGGCAGCAAAACGAAATGCGCACCATGTTGTCTTTCAGTATCGTGCTTGTCGCAATCGGATGCGAGCGTCAACCGCAGGCGGCGCTTCCGACCGAAACGGCCAACATCGCGCCAAAGGAGACCGTTATGGATTGGGACGATCCACTTGATCCCGTCGCCGTCACCGTGCCCGACGTCGTCGCGGGCAAGACGAGTATTGTTTTAGTCATTCACGATTCGGGACACGGCGGGTGGCAATTCATGGATGGCCAGGATGTGAAAGGAAGCAAGCCTGCAGTGATACCGAAAGAGGTGCTGCTTCGACTCGACCCGTCGCTGGCGGAACTCAAGGATCTGCCAGTTGGTTGGCGTGCTCGCCGCGCGTCGTCGAAGGTTCCGTGGATTCGAGAAAAGAACCCTACAGCGGAGTGACTAGCCGCCGAACTATCGGATGCACGGGAGACCTCGGCGCAGTCGGTCCTGAATTCAAACTTTACTCCTCGGTCCCCGTGATCCGGGGCGTTCTGCATCCAATACAGCATGTTCAGTTCGCAATGGCCCTTCGTTGAACTCCATCGTTCGCTCCACGAACATCGCGGGGCCGACGCTTACACCGATTTGCTCGAACGTTGGCCGGAGAACAACGCCGACGAAGTTCGCTGGATCGCCGATTTCCAACAACGCACAAACGACGATTGGACCGTCGCAACCGACGAAGACCTCTGCCGGCTTTACGCCCTCTTTCGCGTCACGTCGACACTGCTGTTGCGATTCCAATCCGGCCGGGCCGATGGAACGGACTATGACGGGCTCGCCATCACACTGGAGGGATTCCAACTGTTCCACGAACATCTAGGATTCCGCGTTCCCCATGTCCGGAAATATCATCCATTCTTTCACGAAATCCTTTCGGTCACTCAAACACCAGACGACGACTCTGCAGTCCAACTTGCCAAATGTGTATGGCCATGCTTGATGCTCGGCGAAATGGTGTTTTGCCGTGCTGGCTGCGCCGTTGTCGGTGGCTCGACGCAGGTCGCTAAAGACATTGCTGAAACAAGCACGCTTTACTGGACATATCGCCGCAAGGATCGACCGTACAATGATCTGTCCCACGGTTGGGGCCACAATTCCCAATGGCGCACGGCCCACCGTCGCGACTACCGCGACGCAGGTGGATATCATTTCAATGTGGATGGTCGCCACTCACTGAATGACCCCGATTGCGTTGTGGACGATCTCGCGGTGGATACAATGATCGAATTGGTCCGCAACCGTTGCCTGATCCGCACTCGCGTTGACGATTCCGATTTGTTTCCCTACGACTACAGCTACACGGAAGATGCAGAACAAAGCGGTGAACCCGAGCGGCTACATTTTCCGCGATTCAACGATTAAACTGATGTAGAGGTTTTCCGTGATTCGACGCGGTCCCTGATGGTCCGCCGCCGGGTTACCTTTGTCGTTGGACTGGCCGCTGCGCGGGGACGCTACCGCGTTTAAGGAATTCTTTGGCAATGTCGCAGCCACACCAGACGATCCTCGGCTACAGCGGCTTGGAGCTGTTCGAGGAGTGCTATGGCTACAACGAGAACGCCTGCTACATCGCGGATAGTCCGGCCGCCGCGGGGCGCTTCATGGAGTACTCCGGCTGCGGGGCGGAGTACCGGATTGACCCGCTGACGCTCTCCCAAATCATGCAGGACTTCGGCTCCTCCTGCGGCGAGTTCGCTATGGAGACGGCGGCCTTTGCCAAGTTTCGCGCGGCCGCGCAGCAGGCCGGCATCCGGTTCGAGAGCGAGGCCGTCGACGGCTCGCCGGAATTGACGCTGGTGCATGTGGAAGGGGTCGAGATCCAGCCTGACTAAAAGGCCGCGCGGGCTCCGTGGGGTGCTTGCCGCGCGCTCACAGTTTCGCTCTGCTGGTAAGATCATGCTCACGCTTCAGCAGATCTTGCAACATGTTCATCGAACCGCCGCCACAGAATTCACAGCCGCAACAGATGGTCAAGTACCTGGCCCGCTACCTGACCGGCGGACCGATCTCCGACCGGCGATTGATCGCGCACGAAGCGGGTCACGTCACGTTCTGGGCGCGCAGCAAAAACAAAGACTCCGGCCATCGGCCGCGTCCGTTCCGCTTGCCGGGCGCAGTCCCGACCCTCCGACCTCCCCATGTCCCAATTAACGCTTCTCCCGATGCCTCTCGCCGGCGATCCACAACCGCCCGCGCCCGCGGTCTGCGCGGCCCGCCATCCGTTGCTCCTCGCCTCGGGTCATCACCGGTCAACCATAACGACCGCGCGCCCCTTCGACCGCCACAGCCTTCCGACTCCGCATGTTTGCCGCCCGCATCAACTTGCATGTGGCGACTCCGAAGCGTTACCATGAGCACACTTCGCCGGCCAGCGTGATGGAATCCGCAAAGCGTCCTCCGCCCGCGAAGCAGCAAAGTTCAACGCCCGAACTACCCGTCTCAAAGCAGCCGGATAGTTCGCAATTCGTTAGCCGGCAAACCAGCACACGGGAAGGCGCGATGAATGACCAGCACGCTTCGACGCACGATGCTCGCTTGCCCGTCGAGCCGATTGATCGCGTGGTCGAGCCGGTCGCTCGCTTTCTCCATGTCGAGTCTGCCAGCGGCGGCGTACTCCTTCTGGTCACGGTGGCCGCCTTGGTTCTCGCAAACTCTTCAGCATCCGAGGACTTTCTTTCGTTCTGGAAGACGCCCATCGGCTTTTCGGTCGGCGCCTTCGAGATGCGTCACTCGTTGAAGCATTGGATCAACGATGGCTTGATGGTGATCTTCTTCTTCGTCGTTGGGTTAGAAGTCAAACGTGAATTGGTACTCGGTGAACTGCGGGGTCTTCGCGCGGCTGCCCTCCCCATCGCCGCCGCCCTTGGTGGGATGGTGGCACCGGCGGCCCTCTATCTGGCCTTTCAGTGGGGCGAGGCCGGCCAACGCGGTTGGGGCATCCCAATGGCGACGGACATCGCCTTCGTCGTCGGATGCCTGGCCGTCTTGGGGCCGCGGGTGCCCCGCAGCCTGAGGATTCTGCTGCTGTCACTTGCCATCGCCGATGACGTCGGGGCGATTCTGGTGATTGCCATTGGCTATACGAGTGAACTCCGCCTGTCTGCTCTTGTGTGGGGCATCCTCGGCATCGGTCTCGTGATGCTCCTGCCGCGCATCGGCGTCCGCAGTATCCTGCTTTATGTCCTACTCGGGGTTGGGATATGGTTGGGGTTTCATGAATCCGGCGTGCATGCCACGATCGCCGGAGTAATCCTGGGGTTGCTTACCCCAGCACGGCCCTGGGTCAGCAAAGGTCTGCTCGCGCAGTTCGTTCACAAACTTGCTGGCTTTATCCAAGGGGATTCGTGGCAGGATGCACACGAACGTCAGGCCGTGGTGCGGTCGGTGGAGCGGGCGGCGCGAGAAACAATCTCGCCCGTGGAGCGGTTGGAAGCGGCTCTCCACCCTTGGGTCGGTTTTGTCATTATGCCGCTCTTCGCCTTTGCGAACGCGGGCGTGCCCATCGACGCCGGAGCTTTCACGAATTCGGTAGCTGTTGCCGTCGTGGTCGGCCTGGGCATTGGGAAGCCCCTTGGTATCGTCCTTTTCAGTTGGCTCGCAGTGCGCATTGGGCTGGCGAAGCTACCGGAAGGGGTTTCTTGGGGCATTCTGGCAGCGGGTGGAGTCCTGGCGGGGATTGGCTTCACAATGTCGCTCTTCATTGCGGGGCTGGCGCTGAGTGAGCGATTGTTGGATGCGGCCAAGATTGGCATACTGTCAGGGTCGGCGTTGTGTGCCGTGCTTGGAATGGCGCTCCTGTTCTGGCTCCTGCCAAGTCCAGCAAAGAGGGGGTGAGCAGCCGCCGAACCAGACGCTGCACCTGACCGGGGCCGCATTACGGTTTTTCGGAGTACAACGTCTCAGCAGCGGCCCCGGCAGGTGAGCTGGGTCGTTCGGCCCAGATAATTCAGCGAGCATTTCCAATACGCATCGACCGTGGGCTGGGACGGGAAGTTGACTTCGGCCGCTCTTGCTGTGGAATGCGACCTGCTTACCACAGGGCCTGCTGCTAAAACGTCGATGCTTGTGAAGCCATTGGCTGCTCGAACGCACGCACTTTCCGGGAGAGGCTACTTAAAGAAGCCCGGATTCCCTTCCGCTCAATACCGCGCCACATCTTTGGCGGCGCCTTCGGGGTGGAGCGTTTGAATCGTCTCTTGGGCTTTCTGAGTCATCATGCGCAGATCGCTGCCGACGGCTAGGAATTGCATGCCTTGGGCGGCGCGCTTCAGAGCCGACTGCGGGTCCATGGCGTGGATGCCGGTGGGGGTGCCGACTTTCTTGCCGACTTCGATCACGCGCTGGACCATCGCTTCGTGCTCTTCGGGCGACGGGTCATTTCCATCGGGCGTGCGCATTTGGGCTCGCAGGTCGTTGGGGCCGATGAAGATGGCGTCGCAGCCGGGCAGGCTGTAAATCTGTTCGGCGTTCTGCACGCCCAGCGGACTTTCGGTTTGCAGCACGACCAGGATTTCGTCGTTCGCGCGGGCGTAGTAGTCGCCGGCCGTGGCGTCGAAGTTCATCGAATGCATGCCGCCGCCGACGCTGCGGTTGCCGGCCGGCGGGTACTTGGCTGCGGCGATGGCGATCTTGGCCTGCTCGACCGTATCGACCATTGGCACGACGATGCCCCACGCGCCGGCGTCC
>JBGTKH010000324.1:0-5443 GCA_041744735.1 Pirellulaceae bacterium
CGACTGACCCCAGCCCGAGTGAGCGTCTGTCACTCGCCCGCCGATCGCTGTTCGGTGATTTCGATGGCTTTCAGCAGGCCGCGGGCTTTGTTGAGCGTTTCTTGGTATTCCAGTTCGGGCACGCTGTCGGCCACGATGCCGGCGCCGGCTTGGACGTAGGCTTTTTGGCCTTGCACCACCAGCGTCCGCAACGCGATGCAGGTGTCCATGTTGCCGCTGTAATCGAAATAGCCGACGGCACCGGCGTAGGGGCCGCGGCGGTGCGGCTCCAGCTCGTCGATGATCTGCATGGCGCGAACTTTCGGCGCGCCGCTGACGGTGCCGGCGGGCAGGCAGGCTCGCAGCGCGTCGAAGGCGTCCTTGCCAGCGGCCAACTCGCCGGTCACGTTCGACGTGATGTGCATCACGTGGCTGTAACGTTCGATGACCATCACGTCACTGAGATTTACGCTGCCATACGCGGCCACCCGCCCCACATCATTGCGGCCCAGATCGACCAGCATCACGTGTTCGGCCCGCTCTTTCGGATCGGCCAGCAGTTCGTCGGCCAGCCGGCGGTCTTCTTCGTCCGTCTCACCGCGCCGCCGCGTGCCGGCCAGTGGCCGCACCGTAACTTTGCCGTCGACCACGCGGCACATGATCTCCGGCGAGCTGCCGACCAGCGTCACTTCGGGCGTGCGCAGAAAGAACATGAACGGGCTGGGATTGACCACGCGCAGCGTGCGATAGATCTCGAACGGGTCGCTGCGAATGTCCAACTCCAGCCGCTGGCTGATGACGACTTGAAAGATATCGCCGGCGCGAATGTACTCGACGCACTTGCGCACCGCGTCTTCAAAATCGGCCTGTTGGAAGTTCGCTCGATATGCGATCGCGGGTTCGCCGCCGGTGGCGATGTCGGTGCACACGAGTTCGCTGGTCGCGGGGGCCGAGAGCTTTTCCACAAGTTCGTCAACACGCCGCTGAGCATCTTGATAGGCCGCTGCTGCGTCGCCGTCTGACTTATCCAGCCGCGCCATCGCAATCACGACCATCGTCTTGTTCACGTTGTCGAAGACCACCATGCGGTCGTAAAAAGCAAACGAGAGATCGGGCAGACTGCGGTCGTCGTCGGGCGCGTTGGGCAAGTGTTCGGTGTAACGCACGACGTCGTATCCGGCGTAACCGATCGCTCCGCCCGTGAACGGCGGCAGTTGCGGCAGGTGAGCGGCCTTCACCTCGATCAGCCGGCGGCGCAATTCTTCCAGCGGATCGTCGCACTCGAATTGCTCGCGGCCGGCGGCGGACGTGATCGTGACCGTCGTGCGGCGGGCGCTTAACTCCAAGAATGGTTCGGCCGCCAGAAAGCTGTACCGGCCGACGTTCTCTCCCCCTATCACACTTTCAAATAGACAAGCATTGCCCCCCAAGTCGATGCGGTGAAACGCGGTCACCGGCGTCAGCGCGTCGCTAACCAAACGCCGGCAAACCGGCACCAACTGATGGCCGGCCGCTAACTGCTGGAACGTTTCGAAATCGGGAAAGTATCGCATTGTGGGTCAGCTTAGCAACGAGTCGTAAGAGTCACAACGGGCAAGGGGTTGGGAGTCATTTTCATGTCGGCGGTAAGGTTGCTCAAATGCTGACGGCGCTGTCCCCGCCGACATGAAAAAGACTTCCGACCTCGTTCGTTACGAACAACCTTGACACGCTGGGGCCGGTTGATAGAATCCTACTGGGAAACTTAAGCCTTGTGGTGCAACGAGTTGCACCGAATTGTCTTTCCTCGAGAAGCCGAATGCTGAAGTTTCCTCACCGACGACGCAAGCGCGCACTTTCGAGCCGCTGGAGGCAAAGTGCCGTAGCGGTCGTTTAACTAAGTCCCCTTCGCAGCGGTCTCGCACAGTGCCCACGACCATGAAATGCCAACACTGCGATAAGCCGGCGTCGTTTCACATCACGGAGTTGACCGGTTCCGAGCCGCAAGGGTTCCAGGAATTGCACCTGTGCGCCGACCACGCACAGCAGTACCTGTCGCCGTCGGAGGAGTCGGAGCAGCCCGACTCGTCACTGGCCGGCATGTTGGCCAAGCAATTAAAGGTGGGCCAGACGGCCGAAGAGTTAGCCCGCTTGGACCAGCGAGCATGTCCGGTGTGCGGCATCACGTTTTACGAGTTCCGTCATCAAGGCCGCCTGGGCTGCCCGCACGATTATGTTTGCTTCGAGAAAGAGTTGGAGCCGTTGATCGCCAACATCCACGGCGAAACTCGTCACAGCGGCAAACATCCGCACGGCGGCGGCCAGGGAACGCTGCGGCAGACCGAACTGATCCGGCTGCGGCGCGAGATGAAAGAGGCTGTCGAGAAAGAACAGTACGAAAAAGCGTCTGCGTTGCGCGATCAAATCCGCCAAATCGAACAGGAATCACAACCGTGAAACTCGAAGAGCTCGCCGGCCGCTGCGGCGAGTGGCTGCGGGGCTCCGGCCCCGAATCCGATATCGTCATCAGCAGCCGGATCCGCCTGGCGCGGAACCTGGCTGATTTTCCGTTCATCCGCAAATGCAATGAACAGGATCGCGGCGTGATCGAAAAGACCGTGCGCGAGAAGATTCTGAAGTTGGACGAGCTGCGCGGGCTGCAGTATGTCGACGTGAGTGTGTTGGAACGCGTCGATCGCCAGTTCCTGGTCGAGCGGCAATTGATCAGCCGCGAGCATGCCGAAGGAGCCGGCGCCCGCGGCGTGGCCATCGACACCAAGCACGAGCAATTCAGCCTGATGATCAATGAAGAAGATCATCTGCGCATCCAAGTCATGCATAGCGGGTTAGACTTGGAAGCAGCTTGGAAGCGCATGAATCGCATCGACGATTTGATTGAGAAGCATCTGACCTACGCTTTCCACGAGCGGCTGGGCTATCTCACTGCCTGCCCCACAATCGTCGGCACCGGGATGCGCGTGAGTGTCATGCTGCACCTGCCGGCATTGGTCATCACGCGGCAGATTGAAAAGGTCTTCCGCAGCCTGCAAAAAATCAGCCTGGCCGTGCGGGGCCTGTATGGTGAAGGCTCGCAGGCCATGGGCGACTTTTATCAGATCAGCAACCAGATCACGCTGGGCCGCAGCGAAACCGATTTGCTCAAGCAAGTCGGCGACGTGGTGCCCGTGCTGATCGACTACGAGCGCCGGGCCCGTGAGTTCCTGGTGCGTGAAAGCCAGAAGGAATTGCACGACCGCGTCAGCCGCGCTTACGGCATTCTCTGCACGGCTCAAACCATCAGCAGCCAAGAGACGATGGACTTGCTCTCCAGCGTCCGCATGGGCATCAACCTGAAGCTGATTGAGGACCTGGAGATGGCCACCGTCAACAAATTGTTCATTCACACCCAACCCGCCCACCTGCAAAAGCTGCGCGGCGTGGAACTCGACACCGCCGACCGCAACATCGAACGCGCGATCTACCTCCGCCGCCACCTGTCCCGCCGCAATCATGAAGATGAGACGGAGAAGAACTGAGCGTTTGACCGCTCGCTAATCGCGGCCTACCGTTTGCTATTGCCACTACCCGCAATCGGCGCGTGGCACACTTGTCTTTGGAGGCCAGCCAGATGCAGGATAACGCGGTGGTACAGTTGGAGCCGGATGAAACTTCTGCGACGGTGCAGCACTCGATCTTGATCGTCGACGACGATTCAGGCCAAACCGAAGCGCTTTCGTACCGTCTGCGCAGCCAGGGTTTTCAGACACTGACGGCCCTGTGCGGAAAAGAAGGGCTCGCCGTGGCCCGCGCCCAGCATCCTCATCTGGTGCTGTTGGATTTGGGACTGCCGGACATCGATGGGCTGCAGGTCTGCGAGCGCTTGGCCGACGATCCGACCACCTGCACGATTCCGGTGATTGTGCTCAGCGGCATGGCCCGGCCGGACATCATTCGCTGTGCGCGAGCCGTGGGCTGCCGTTACTACGTGCGCAAACCGTACGACCCGAGCGCTCTGCTGATCCTGATCGAGAGCGCGATTCACGAGACCGAAAGCTGGTAGCGGGTGACGGATCGCAACGGGGTCGGGAGTCCTTTTCCTTTTTGGCCAAGCCGCGAGCATGAGTTCGCAAGTGCGTACTAGTGCTTTGTCAAAGCTTGATTTTGAGGTCGGCCAGTTACGTGGCGTAAGCTTCCAGCTTGCGTTAAATCGCGTTGGCAAGCAGGATGCTTACCCCACATTTTAGCTTTGACAAAGCACTAGCCAAAAATGAAAAAGACTCCCGACCCCTTTTGCGTTATGCCGCGTCGCGCAGCCGGGCGAGGGCTTCGATGGCCGATTCAGCGTTTTCCAGCCCGCCGGCTTGAGCCACAAATTGGGCCATGATCATCAGTTGCTCGGGCGGCAGGTTTTCGCCTAATTCGCCCAGGATTTCGCGCATTTCGTCGAGCGTCATTTCGTGGATCGGCAGGTCTTCGTCGGCAGTCATGTCTGGCCCTCGTCGGGAATTGCGGGAAGTCACGTCGATGCGCAATTACTGATCGGCCGGCCGCCGGGCCATGATTTAGCGTTTGTTGCTTGCGCTACGACTGGGAAAACTAGGTAAACCGTTTCGATTCGGCGCAGTTCGGCCAATGCCGGCACGCGGATTTGCCGATCATACGGGATGTACAACCCGTATTGACAGCAGCCACCGCTTTCACGAAACGCTAATGCACCACGCGCAACACACGTTCCAGGTTCGACAGTTCATCACCGAGGCATTTGTAGACCTGGGCGCGCGCCCGGAGAGTCCGGTACGCGAGACGATCTTGATCCGCAATGCCCAATATTGCGGCCGCCGCTTCGACCGCGACGGATTTCAAGCCATCTGGTTCGTCGAGGAAGGCGAAGTCAAATTTTACGGGCCAGACGGCCTGTTGCTGCGCGTTTCCTCGCCCAGCGCTGGCCTAACGCTCGCCACTCATGAACAGCCGCAAGCGGCGTGACTTACTCGAGCATCGAATTCAAGAGTTGGTTCAGTTCATCCGTCGTGATGCCCATCACGGCAGCCGCGACGGCGAACAGGCGCTTTTCGACGTCGGCCAGCACGCCGTCAGCCGCCATCGTGCGAATCAACAGCCGCAGCATTTCCAGCCGTTCGACCTTGGACTCTGGAATCGTAAGCACCGCCTTTGGATCAGCGGCATGCTTGATCGCTTCGTTCACCTGCGCGTCGCTAAGCCCCCATCGCTCGGCCCGCACGGACAGAAACACGATCTCTTCCTGCGTCAACTTCGCGTCGGCAAAGGCCATCAGCATCAGGTTCTTGAACAGTTCCAGGCGGTCCATGAATGTGGCCTCCGGAGTCACGGCAAACGCAAACTAAGCCTTTGAAATTCCAAGGACTTGCGCCAGGTAGTTGATATTCCAGCCGGCGATGCGCCGGCGCATGGCGATACTTTGCTTGTCGGTTTGCTGCTTGAGCAGGCTGATGGCGAAGCGTTT
>JBGTKH010000325.1:0-11764 GCA_041744735.1 Pirellulaceae bacterium
GCTTCGACGTACACGGCCGTAACATGCTGGGCCAGCAGCGGCAGCAAGCCCGCTTTGACCAGCGACGACTTGCCGCAGCCGGACGGCCCATAGATTAGCCCCACCGCGAACGTTTGGTCAGCGTCCGTCTCTTCCACTCGTGTCTTCCAGAAACGAAGGCCTTCGGGCAGGCCGTTACGGTCGTGCGGACCAGGCAATAGCTCCAGGAAGAAGTCTTTGTCGCCGGCATCGAATGATCGCAAGCCTTTGGGGACGATTCTGAGCGGCGCGGAGTCGGATTCGATTTGGCGCCCCGGCGGGGGCGCCGCACCCGGAGTGGCGACCTGCGGCGTCTCGCGGCGAAGAGCCGCCGCCAGTTGCGCGGCGACCTGTTCGGTGGACAACCGCCAGGCATCCAGCCAATGCCGACTCGCCAAGTGCAGTTCGAGCGATTCGCCGGGCCCTACGTCCTCGAGCCGCACCGGCACGATACGCTTGCGTTTGCTGGCGGCCCGTTCGATTTCATTGATCACGTGGACGGAGTTATTGGCATGGTGCGAGAGCAACAGCACCGTGACTGGCGCCCCCTCGATGGCCCGGATGATCGCCACGCCATAATCCGCGCCGGGGAGTACATCGCGCGGCGCGATCCAGCAGCGAATACCATGCTGCTCCAGGTGGCTGCACAAGCTTTGGGCAACGGCCCGATCCTGGGAAGCATGGCTCAGGAAGACGTCCTTGGGACCAACAGCGGCTGGCGCCATGTCCGACGCGTCGCCGGCCGATTCCTTGGACTCGCGTGCGCGGGACGAAAGCCGCCGCGATGCTGGCCCGATAGCGAGGAAATGCCGCAGATCATCGGCCATTTCGTCCCCCGACAGATAGCGGTCGGTGGCGCGCTTGGACAATGCCTTCAGACAAATCCGCTGCAACTCTTTCGGGATTGTGTCGTCGATCATCCGTGGCGGCTTGGCTTCGACCGTGGCGATTTGTTCCTGGAGTTCGCCCAGCGTGTCGCCGCGAAACGGCCGCTGGCCGGTCAATAGTTCGTACAAGACGACGCCCAAACTGAAGATGTCGGAGCGGCCGTCGACGCGGTGGCCTTCGCCGCGCACCTGTTCGGGGCTCATGTAAGCCGGCGTGCCGCCACCGAAGTCGCGGCCAAAGTCCTCGTCCTTTAAAGCCAGCCCAAAGTCGGCGACATGCACAGTGCCCGCCGTGTCGACCAGAATGTTTTCCGGTTTGATGTCGCGATGCACCAACCCGCGCTGGTGCGCATGGTGCAGGGCGTCGGCCACCGCGGCCACCCACTCGGCCGCCTGCCGGTGCACGAGGCGGCCTCGGTTCAACTGGCTCCGCAGATTGGTCCCCGCAATGAAGTCGTAGACCACGTACCACGGGCCGCTTTCCATGCGCCCACTGTCGAACACGGCCACAATGCCAGGGTGCCGCAGGCTGGCAACTTTGCGCGCTTCGTTGACGTAGTGCTGGATTACCTCTTCGTAGAGTTGCGGCGATCGGTTCCGGTCGGGAAGTTTTTCAGGCTTGGGCACCTTGATCGCCACCGTGCGTTTCAAATCGGGATCGTCCGCCTGGTAGACCACGCCAAAGCCGCCGTGGCCAAGTTCGGCGACAACTTTGTACTTGCCAATTTTTTCTGGCAGCCCTTTGTCCGAAGTTGGTCCGGTCAACGAGGGCGGCGGACGTAATTGTGGCGAGTCCAAAGTAGGCGAGTTTTGGAAATCCGCGTCGATGGGGGGCGGCGATTGTCCTGGTGAGGGCGTGACACTTGATGCCTGCGAGAAGGAATCGGTGTTGTGCTCCGACGACCGAGCAATGGTTGGATCGGCCACGGCGGCCCGGATCACGGACTCGTCGCCGGGTAGCAAAGCGTCGCGATCGGCCAATCGCTGAATGAATTCTTCGGCTGGCGGATTGTCACCGCGGTTGTGCCGATACTTCCGTTCCATGCGGATCGCTTCGCGCAGCAGGGTGTGTCGATCGGCAGGTTCACACTGCTCGAGCAACTCGACGAAGTCGGGCAATGCGCCCTGTTTCCATGCCGCGTCAAACTGATCGAGTAGCGGCATTATTCGACGCAGCTCGTCGGGTGAACCCGACTGCAGACGACTCACATCCGACATTGCGGCCTCCGAAGCAGTTGTATCGTAGACATTTTGAAATGTCCGTAGCCGAATGCATGAGAGTTCGGGGTTGCACGCGGAACATGTGCTGCCCGATGCGCACAGGCATTGCCCTAATTATCGTCCGTCGCCGTAACCGCTCGCAAGAGGCGAAGGAGCCGGGTAGTGGTACAGTTTGCCAGCATTCGTAGCGGAAGTGGTGACACTTCCGAAGTCTCACGACTTCGGCTACCGAATTGTGCGACGACCTGAAACCGGCGGCGAATTCGATGATGAATCCAGGGCGGACAATTTACTGGGAGCAAGAAAAAGAGCCGCCACCCTGTTGACGACGAGCCAAAGGGTGGCGGCTGGGGCGGGGGCTGCTTCGTTGAACTGCGGGCGATGAACGCTTCGCAGTTTGTGTTTACTTAATAGCCCAGACGGAACGAGAAGTTACGCGTCTGAACGCCGATGTAGCCGGGGTTGTAGCCATGATTTTGGCCGTGGTTGTGACCATTGTCGTGGCCGCGGTAGTAATTGGCCCGGTAATCGACATGGCCGGGGTGTTGGTGACCGCCGCCGACTCCGCAGCCGGGGGCGTATCCGCCTTGGTAAATGAACGTGCGAGACGAATACGGTGCAGCGTAGGGCTGCTGCGCGAATTGCCGCTGGACAACGACGCCTTGCGGTTGGCGAGCGTGGTCGGCCTTGGCTGGGGTTGCGGCGAAGGCGATGGCGGCCACTGCGGCGAGGGTCAGGATAGCTCGTTTCATGTCTGTTTCTCCTTGTACGATTTCTCGGGGGCTGTGCGGATGTTTGATTCATCCGCTGTTGCCATTACCAAAAAGCAGCCGGTGTGCCAAGATTCCTCGGACGACAGCTTAAAGTGCTTGGACGCTAGACGTTACGGAATTTCCAGGAAATTTGCGCGAATCATTAAAGAACTGCGTGTGACATCCGAGTGATGTCAGTGCGCCGCAGGGCTGATACGCGCCAAGCGTCCGAGAAGCGGCGATTCGAGAAGTGCGAGCCACGGCGCCCCGCGAGGCGGCCGAGCGACGCCTTCGTCGGCCGAATTCAGGCGAAGATTCCGCTCAAAACAAAACCGCGAGGTCCGAGGACGAGTTACAAGTCCAAATCGTCCAGCCCGTCGATTAGATCGTCGATCTCGTCTTTGGGCGCTTGTGCCTTGTCGCTTTGCCGTTTGGGGATTCCCACGGTCAAACCGACAACGTCGCGGCCCGCTAAGACGAGTTGCTCGTCGCGCTCGCGGGCGGCGATTTCCACCGCGCTCTCCTTGCCGTCCGGCGCGCCGAACAACAACGAGAGATCGATCTTCAGACCGCCGGATATCTCGGGCGAACCGGCGATGGCGGGAGTCTTGTGCTGCGGGAAGATGATCGCGTTTTCGGGACAGACACGGCTGCAGGCCGGGCAACCCTTGCGGCAATTGTCGGGCTGTTCGACAAGAATCGTTTCGACGTTGTCCACGCCATAGACGCCGAACAAGCAGAAGTCGATGCACTCCATGCAATTCGTGCAGCGGCTGAAGTCGATCACCGGATACCAGCGCCGGCCGGATTCCTCTTGGACACGTACGGGCTGAGCGGGCTCGGTGTGTTCAATCGCATCGCTGACGGAATCACCCGCGCCGTTTCCATTAGCGGCGGCCGTTCCATTGCCGTGGCTGCCGTTGCCGCCGATGCCCGTTGTGTTCGCGGGATTAAGAAACCGCTGAAGCTGATCTGGCTTTGGCGAGCCGCCGATCCAGTTCATCAAGCCAACGACCTGAGTACGTACTTCGGTGGTGATACGTTTGATCTCGTCGACATAAGGCTGCACCGTATCGTGCACGCGCAAGTCGATGCAATAGATCTTGCGTTTGGGAAGTTCGCGCTGGTCGATGACGCGCTCCTTGCCGTCGCCTGAGTCATCCGCGCTGGCATCGACTTCCTCGTCGTCATCGTCGCTGTCATCGGCCGGCTTGATCAGCGTTTCACCGATTTGGCCACGAATGCCGTAGCGGTCTAACGTCCAGCGGGCGGCACGTTCGTAGAGCCACGACAACACAATCATGTCGCCGCCGATGCCTTGCAGCGCCAAGATGCCTGTGCCATCAGGCCGCAGATCGTAGAGATGTGGAATCACCGTGACTTCGATGCCGTGCTCGAACAGCAGCGCGGCGACGATGTCCTCTTCCAAACCACGTTTGGCCGGATGTTGGCTTTGCCCTTGCGAGACGACGACGGAGATTCTTTTCGCCATGGTGGTAATTCCAAAGTAACCCGAAGCGTCAGCGAGGCAGCATGGATTGCCACCTCGCTGACGCTTCGGGTTAGTGTTACTCGTTCAGTTGTCCTTTGATGGTGCGTTGCGTGACTTCCCAGACGGAGTCCAGGTGTTGGAGGTATTGTTGAGGTGTGAGCAACTGGTCGCCTGCTCCATGCATTTCGAACAGCCAGCCTTGACCGTACTTGTCCACGTTAATCGCCGACGGGTCTGACAGCAACTGCTGATTGAACGCCGTCAGCGTGCCGGGCATCGGTGCGTACAAATCGCTTTCGGCCTTCTTGCTTTCAATGAAGCCAATCTGTTGTCGATCCTTCAACGTGGTCCCTGCCTCGACGCTCCAGTCGAGGAAATAAACGTCCTGCAACAACCGCACCGCATAGGCCGTGAAGCCGAAACGATACGTGTCCTCGTCTTTCCGAGCCCACATGTGGTTCTTCGCATACTGGCGGTCGGTGGGAAATTGGGCCTCGAACTGGCCCATCATAAACACGAGGTAGTCGTTCATCGAACACCGGCGTCTCCGCTGCGAGTTTCAATTCTGCTCCCGACCTACCTCGAACGTTTCTTTCGTCCGTTCGGCTTGAGTTCCAAGTCAGTCACTAACAACAAGTCAACGATGTGCATTCTGTCGTCCGGCTGAAAAACCACGATCGTCCTACCGCTTGGGGCGGTGGCGATAAACTCTCGACTCAACACCGGAATATCCCGCCCATCGGCCAGATGAATCGTAAAGGGACGAAATAGCTGAGCGTCGTATAACTCGCGGAGCTTTTCGATTGTCATGGCAACCAACCTCCGAGTCGTGTCGTCGGACTCTTCATTCTCAATTCTCGACGCTAGGTGTAGCGCACTCCCTGGTGCTCCGGCTCGAAGAACGCGGGCAGCAGCGCGTCGGCGTGCAGCAGGCCCTTGCGAGTTAGTTCGATGCGGTCGCCGTCCATCGACAGCATTCCATCATCCGCGTGGGACTGCCAGACGTCGCTCCACTCGTCCGCGATCTCCACACCGAACTTGTCGCGGAAGTAATTCGCGTCGAGATATCCGCGCTTCAACTGCAGGATCATTTCGCGGACCAGCAACTGATGCCGCGTCGGCCGCATCGCTCGGCCCAATGGCAGTTTGTTTTCTTCGAGCAACGAGCCAATGTAATCGCCCCACTCGGGCAGATTCTGATAATGCACGCCGGAGACATGCCCGAAGCTGGCGATACCGGTGGCCAGCAGATCGGAGCCCATCCACAGGTTGTCGCGGTAGCTGAAGTTCACTTTGTCCGGGCACTTGACCATCGTGTAGGCGCTGGAGACGTGATAGCCGGCGGCGGACAGTTCGTCGAAGGCGTAATCCACCCACGCTCGCTTCGTCGGCCAATCAGCCACGAGGGTCTCGATTTGGTTGCCGAGGATGTCCTTCGAGTAAACCGTGTTAAACGGCAACTCCATCTGATAAATCGTGACGCTGTCGGGCGACAGTTCGATCGTGCGGCGCACGCTGTCTTGCCAATTGTCCCACGACTCGCCGACCATGCCGGAAATCAGGTCGATATTCACATTCGGAAAGCCGGCCGCCTGAATCCATTCCCACGACTTGTAAACTTCACCCGACAGATGCGCCCGGCCGTTTTCACTCAGAATATCGTCGCTGAAATTCTCAATGCCGAGGCTGAGCCGCGTGACCCCGAGTTCTTTGATCGTGTGCACTTTCGGTTCCGAAAGCGTGCCGGGCTCACACTCGAACGTGACTTCCTCGGCCAAGTCCCAATTGATGTTGGCTCGCAAGCGATCGACCAGTGACGTCAGTTGCTTGGCGCTGAGAAACGACGGCGTGCCGCCGCCGAAATACACGAAGCGAAACGGCCGCTGGCCCATCACGGGCAACTGGCTGACCAATTCAATTTCCCGCGCCAGGGCCGACATGTACCGTTCGATGTCGCTGGCCTTGTTATCCGTGAAGACTTTGAAGTAGCAGAATTTGCAGCGTTTGCGGCAGAACGGAATGTGCAGGTACAGACCCAGCGGCACGTCGCGCGGCGGAGCGTCGATCACCGCTTCGATCTCGCCCAACTGCTCTCGCGACCATTGCGAGAACGGCGGGTAGTTGCTAATGAAGTAACTGCCGACTTCGGTTTTGGATGTTTCAGTTGCCATTGTCTCACTTTTTCTCGCCGAAGCAATAAACATTTCCGTCATCGTTGGCGATCACCAGCCGGCCATCGGCCACGGCAGGTGAACTTGTGAATCCGCCGCCGGCTTCGTATTGCCAGACTTCGGCGCCGGCTTTCAAATCCAGAGCGTACAGCCGCCCGTCGGCCGAACCGACAAAGACTCGTTGGCCGACAATCACGGGCGACGAATCGACCCGCTGCTTGGCTGCAAATTCCCAGACTTGCTCACCCGACTTTGTATTCAGTGCGTAAACACTCTTCGTGCGGCCGCCAACTACGACAAGGTCACCGAGTACTGCCGGCGAACTCCGAAACGGCTGGCTACCGCGGTCGGGCTGGAAGGTCCACGCGGTCTTCGCCTCTTTCCAATTGATACAAAAGAACGCGCCGCCCTCCGTGCCGAAGTATATGAAGTCGCCTTGGGCCGCGGGCGTGACACCTGTGGGTGCATCAATCTCGACGGCGGCCACTGCTTCACCTTTGTTCAAGTCGATCACGTGCAGCTTGCCGTCGCAGCCGGCGACAAACGCGCGATCTTCAACCACAGTCGGCGAGCAGCGAATTTGATCTTCGATGGAATGCTTCCAGACCAGTTCGCCGCTTTTCGCATTCAGGCAGTACAGCGTTGCGTCTTGCGATCCGAACAGAACATGCTCTTTGTAAAAGTTCGCGCTGGAGTTGATCTCGGCCTGAGATTCGTAACCCCAATTCGGCTTTCCGTTGGTGATATCCAAACAATAAAAGCGGCCGTCGATGTCGCCGATGTATAGCAACCCGTCGCGCACGGCAGGCGAGGTGTTAAATCCGCTGTCGGTCTTGTATTCCCAGCGCTGCTTGCCAGTTTCCAAGTCAATCGCGTAGACCTTGCCGTCCAAGTCGGCGATGTAGACGACGCCGTCGACAATCGCGGCGGTCCCTTCGAATGCACCCCCTTTCACCTCGAACTTCCAAAGCACCGACAACTTATCGGGCAAGCTGCTCTTGGCCACGCCGCTGGACAGCGGGTCGCCACGAAACAGGGGCCAGTTTTTTCCTGGCGATACCGGTGTTTTCGCAACGGTCGGCGGCGACGAAGGAGCGTCAGCCGCGGGAGTTGCCGATTGAGCATTGCACGCGGTCACCAATTGCATTGTCGAGACAAACAAACACGTGACGGCAATCGTGAATGCGTTGTGGTAGTGAATTCGGACCATGGCGCTACAATCCGTGAATGTGTGAGGGAGGACCGTGATTGATTAGGCTTTGTCTCAAAACTCGTAGGATGGACGCCCACGTCCGTCCTGACAGTTGTGTTTTTCTAGCAAACGGACGGACGTGGGCGTCCATCCTACAGTGTCGATTATATCAGAAGGCCTGGTGATAAATATCCAACAACTCCCTTTGACCCACTTCGCGGGGATTGAATTTTCCGGTCCATTGCTCGGCGGCGGCGGCAGCCAACTCGGGGAGCTTGTCCTCTTCCACGCCCATCTTCTGAAGCTGCGTCGGGAGGTTTGCTTTGTCCACCAGCGAGGCGACGAAATCGGCCAGACCGTGGGCGCCGTCACTCGGCGGCGGAAATCCGTTGGCACCACCGGTCGCTTCCAGCAAATCCAAGTACCAGTCCGGGACCTCGACCGCATTAAAGCGGATGACGTGCGGCAGCATCACGCCAATCGCCTCGCCGTGCGCGATGCCGTAAGTTGCCGTTAGCGGGTTCGCCAACGCGTGCGCCGCGCCGAGCATCGAATTTTCAATCGCCAGTCCGGCGAAACACGAGCCCAATTGCATACCGCTGCGAGCGTCCAAATCTTGCGGATCGTCGAGCACGCGAGCGAAATTGCCGCCGAGCAAATGCCACGCCTCCCGGCTGAATGCCAGCGACGCAGCGTTCCGCCGTTTGGTGACGTAGGTCTCCAGCGCGTGCGCGATGGCATCGATACCGGTCAACGCCGTGACTCGCGGCGGCTGCGTGACCGTGAGCTTGGGATCGAGCAGCGCCACGCGGCAGGATGCCTTCTTGTCGCCGCAGGCCATTTTTACTTTTGTCTTGGCGTCGGAGATCAGGGCAAAGGACTGAGTCTCGCTGCCTGTGCCTGCGGTGGTGGGAACGGCGATCATCGGCAGCATCGGATTCAGGGCCTTGCCGACGCCCCAGTAATCCTGCATCTCGCCGCCGTTGGTGTACAGAAAATTGATGCCCTTGGCGCAATCCATCGAACTTCCGCCGCCGATGGCGACCAGCAACTTCGGGTCGTGCCTCTTCGCGATTTTCAATCCCGCCGCTACGTCGGCAGTCGTGGGATTCTCGTGCACGCCCTCGAACAGATGCGTCGTGATCCCCGCCCGCTCCAGCGCGTCGATACCTCGCTCTGTGTGTCCAGCCGCGACAACACCCGAATCGCTGACCACCAACGCCCGCCGCGCTCCCAACTCCGAAGCCAATTCACCCAACGCTTCGATCTTGTCAGGACCGAATACGATGCGCGTGCGGGGTTGGAAGTCGAAGGGAATCATGGGCGGGATCAACAATTGCGTGAGTGGGGAATGACGAGTTATGGATAGTTACGGTTTTGAGGCCAGCAGTTCCTCCCAACGAGTCAACAAATCTTCATCGCCATTTTTTCGGCTAGTACCATTCTGCGACTGCAGCAATCGGGCCTGTGCTAGGCAATCGAACGCCTCTTGCCGCCGGTCGAGTTCGGCCAACGCCGCCGCTTGTCCCAACAGCGCCTCTCGAAGCAGGCGCATACCCACAGTAACTGCTTTCGCAAATGATTTTGACGCTTCGTTGGCGTCATCTTCAACAGCCAGCAGGAAATGCCCCTGTTCGACAAGCGCGTCCAGCGACTGGTCGTCGAAATCAAGCGCCCGGCGCAGTGACGCCTGAGCCTCGGCCAATGGCGGCGCCGATTCGTCCGACAGTTGAATCAACTCAGCCCGCAATACCAGCAGCCGAGGCATGTCCGGCCAGGATTGCAGCAACCGATCTACCTCGGCCAGGGCGCGATCATAGGCGGCCGCGTTCCAATGGCGACGAATTCTCGCTACGCCTTGTTTGAATTGTGAAACTGTGTTCATCGCTGGCGTCTCCGGGCTTTCTCGCGCAAGCGCGCCGCTTGCTCGATCAGCTTCTTCATATGTCGCGCCTTTCGATCCGGCGGGTCGGCGTGGGCTAATTCCTTGATTTCGGAATAGGTCCTATCGCCGTAGTCGCGATGGTAAGAACGCGAGCGTTTCAGGCTGCCTGGTATCAAATCGTCGGCTTTCGCGTTCTCATCAACCATCGACAACCATGTCTATTGTACACGACCCGACGTTGGTTACGGCTTTATGCTTGCGAGCCTCTCGTCCGTCACCTGGTATGCGCGCGAGCGGAAGAGGAAGTCGATGATGCTGCCTTCGTGCGGCTGCAGCCAGTTGAGCCGCGTGGTGGGAATCGGGCCGATGTTCAGGCGATCGACGTTGGTGGCTTCGGTTAGATCTTGAATCAAGCGCTCGTCGTTGGTGATCGCGGTGCACACCAGCGTCGGGCCGATCTTGGCCAACATTTGTTCCTGCGGGCACTCGACGACCGTGGAGAACGGGAACATGTATTCCTTCTTCGCGATCGCCGCTTCGGGCGACGTGCAGTGCACGATCATCGGACGCAGGTAGGCACAACGCTCCATCTCCACCAACCGCGGACCGTACTTCGACGTTAGATCGGTCACGCCGCTTTCTTTTAAATCCGCTTCGATCATGCCCCACACGGCCTTGGCTTGACCGGGAACGGTAAACGCGGCAAGACCCGCATTTGAATCTTCCGGCGGCTTGACCTCGACCGGACCGATACGTTCGGCCAGCGCCTGAGCGATTTCCTTGGTGTGCCGCGAGGCCCACACGCCCGAGCAGTTGATACAGCCGCGGCCGCTGTTGATGTAGATGCTCTCGGCCATCAGGTCGATGTATTTCTCCCATTGATCGACCACGTCGTCGCCCAGCAGAATCTTCGAGAAGCCGGGGCCGTGCGCTTGCACGCGCGGGTTGCCTTTGTACTGTTCGACCGTTGCGGTGCCGCCGAAGATCATCGCTCGTTGAGCGGCGGCCAGCACGGCGGCGCCGGCTTCCGCGCCGCCCGGATACATGGCAAACACCTCGGCCGGAATGCCCGCTTCGACAAACGCCGCCATCATGCGGTACGGCGTCCACGGCTCTTGCGGGCCGGGCTTCAGAACTAAGCCGAACTGCAGCGGAATCACGGGCAGCCACAACGTGTGCACGCCCGGCGAGTTCGACGGCAACACCGCACACAGCGCCGATGCCTGCGCCTGGTAACTGACCACAACGCCGCGGTCTTCAATGCCCCAGCCGCGCGTGAGAATATTCAAATCCAGCCCGCGCGTCAGACAGTCCAAAATCTTCTCCATGTTTTTCAGCACGAAGGAGTTCTTGGACATGTTGCCCTTGCACATGTGCTCCGGCAGACCGGTGCTGGCCGATTGCTGATGAGCGAACTCGTCCGGCGACTGGCTGCCATCGCCCAACGGCAGCGTGCCGCTCTCGTAAAAGTCGGCCGCTTTCTTCAGTCGCTCGATCAGTTCGTTGCAAGGAATGCCGCGCAAAATGTCGCGCGCCCGCTTGGCCTGCCGCATGTCGCGCTGAATGATGCCGCCGTTCGCCTGGCTGACCTTGGCTATCGGCTCGCCGGTGGCAAAATGCAGCACCTGATCGATTTCCAACGACTCGTACGGTTTACCCCAACGGATAACGGGAATGTTGAGCACGTTAATGGTTCTCCGTGAAAAGTTGCTTGCCTTTGTTGTGGTTTCTTCGCCCATCAGATCGTTTGTCTTGCAGGCAAGAGTTCAATCGCTGCTGCGCCGCCATCTACGACCTGAATCTTCAGGTGATAGTTTCGAAGCAACCCCATGCCCACGAGCACACCAATGTTTGCGGATTCGACTTCGACACGCCGTTGACGACCGTCCCATTCCACGTTTCCGTCATACACATCGAACACATCCACTCTGCCATCCGCGAGAACCGCTCGCCCGCTCCCACGTCGTGTTAAGCCAAGCTCGGAAATCATGGACGGTGGCAATGTAACTGCACTTTAGGCCATTGTACCGGAGGTCGGGCGGCCCAGATTGGGATTCCTAAAAGAAGCGGCTCTCCGCGATGCTGTGAGTTGTTCAACACTTCACCGCACCGGGAGAGCCAAGGATGGCTAAGGATAAACGTTCCG
>JBGTKH010000326.1:0-6014 GCA_041744735.1 Pirellulaceae bacterium
CGATGAGCCTGCTGGCGCCGGAAACCACAATTTACGAAACGGCCGCGCCCCCCGCCCCGAACACGTCAAGCTGGCTCTTCCACATCGACGCCCGCAACGTCGTCGCCACGCACTGGGAACCGCTGCTCACCGAAGGCCGCGTCGAAGGCTTCCGCGTCCGCCTACTAGAAACCGCTGGCCGCCCAGCCCGCGCCGCGCTCAGCAGCTTCCGCAACGTAGCCAAAGCCCGCCAAGTAAATTTCCTCGGCGAGCCCCTAGCCGACTGCCCCCTCGAAGACGGCAAAATCCGCCTAGAACTAACCGCGCACGAATGGGTTGAAGTCGAAGCGCGGTGGTAATCAACATGTGGCAATGTCTATCGAACGATCGAATTGATTGCATCTGACTCGTTGAGGGGTTATTCTGTGATCGATCGTTGCGGGGGGGGCGATGTCCAATCAATTTCACCCAGAAACAAGGGCAAGCAGATGCAAGATGCTGACTTTCTCTTAGTGCACCAGATGATGCTGCTGGATGCGACCTTGGCCGAGGCGGTGCCGAACCAAGCCGCAAGACAGGCGGTTTACCAGCTTGTCGGCCGGTTGCTCTCGGACCTCCACATGGAGCCGTTGAGCGATCTGGAGTTTTACGAGGCGACCGACGTGCGTGCGCCCGGCTGGTCCTTCATCCAACCCATTACGACCAGCCACATCAGCGGACACTATTTCGAGCTTTCCGGGGAACCCCCCCACATCCACATTGACGTGTATAGCTGCAAGCCGTTCGATCACATGGTGACGGTGCGCGCCATTCACGGCCAGTTCGATCTGGCGGAATGGGTGGCTACGCTTGTCAAGCGGGACATGGACCTGACGCGCCGCCTGACGTTGGAACTTGTCGGGGCCGGCGATCAGTTGACGCAGCAAAACGACCTATCGAATCGTACACTTCCGCAGCGTCAGGGACAGAACGTGGAAGTGGTGAGGTAGCGGGTAGGGTGAAATTAAGGGTAGGCAACCCGTTGTGAAACGACAACGACACAAGAGAACCGTAGGCTCCATTATGGCATTGACATTCTGCTTCCTCGCGGCATTGCTGTACGCTACAGAAATCGTTATCACAGACAAACATTTGTCCCGTGTCTCGCCTGTATTACTGACAGGATTGTTCGGTTTGGGAATCATGCTCGCGGCTGTGCCAGGGATAGTTTCCGCCTACCAGAACGGCAGTCTTCAATCACCAAGCGGCCACCAATGGACGCTGATTGCCGCAGTTGCAATCCTGTCGTTTTTTGCGGATTGGTCCCACTTCAGCGCACTTGAACGGCGAGCTGGAAGTGCCGTGCTTGCAACCTTCTACATGCTGCTTCCTGTGATCTGTTCGCTCCTAAAGTTTCAACTACCGTCGTCGAACATGATCTTGGCATGGTTGTTGGGTGGCGTGGCCCTATTCCTCGTTTCCGGCGAACTCAACGGCGAATAACAACAGGAGTTTTGGACAATGGGACAAGTCTCGAAGTTTCTTGAAAAACACTTCCGCCATTTCAACGCGCGTGAGACGTTGGCAGCCGCTAAGGGTTGGCGGTCGCACCTAGAACGCAAGGGAAAGATGCTGCTGTCCCTGGGCGGTGCGATGAGTACAGCCGAACTTGGCGTCTCGCTCGCTGAGATGATCCGCGCCGAGAAGGTCCACGCAATTTCCTCGACGGCGGCGAATTTTGAGGAAGACATTTTCAATTTGCTGGCGCACAACGAATATGAACTGGTACCGAACTACCGACTTCACACAACGGACACAGAACTGGCGTTGAGAGATAGGCAACTTAACCGGGTTACTGATACTTGTATACCCGAATCGGTCATCGGCGTTATGGAAAATGCGCTTGTACCCAGGTGGGACGAGGCCGCACGCAAGGGCAAGCCACGATTTCCGTGTGACTTCATTTTCGACTTGATCGAATCCGGCTATTTTGACGACAAAAACCAGATTCCGCTGGAGGACTCTTGGGTATTAGCAGCCCACCAAAAAAATGTGCCCGTGTTTACGCCGGGGTTTGAGGATTCAACATTGGGCAACATCTATACGGCGAACGTTATGAAAGGCACAATATCCGATTACTCTGGCATCATGCCGGGAGGCGGACAATTTGAGAGATTGATTCGCTGGTACAAAGAGCAATTCCCAATGCATCCTATGGGATTTTTCCAAATCGGCGGGGGCATCTCAGGAGATTTTGCGATCTGCTGTGTGCCCTGCATCTTGCAAGACTTGAACGAGCATTGCGACCACTGGTCATACTTTGCTCAAGTTTCCGACTCAACGACCTCATACGGTTCTTATTCAGGCGCGCCACCGAACGAGAAGATTACGTGGAACAAGCTCGGACCCGATGCAAAGAGCTACATGATAAACTCTGACGCGACGATCGTGGCCCCGCTCGTCTTTGGCTATGTGCTTGATGCGTAATATTGATCGATGTCGGATTGGCTTGATGGGTCGTTTTAAACGGCGGGGTGGACCTGCGAGGTGAATCGTTCAGCGTGGCACTGCTTCGGAGTCCTCGGAGAAGCAGTGTGGATCGGTGAGACGACGTCGCTGGTCGAGTTCACCCCGCGCCGCAGCGTGAAGACGTTGTGTGATCGCCCAGCAATAGCGGATTCCGGCGGCAGCGCTCAACGATCCAGCGCTGCGGGCAAACAATGCCACCGGCTTTACGCCAGTGGTGCATTACCTTCTGCCTAAAACGGATCGGTGTCTGCTGAGCGACGGATGCCACCGGGTTCATCCCGGTGGTACTTCACCCTTTGCCTACAGGCCGAAGGTCACCAACCACCGGGATGAAAGCGGCAAAAGTTGACATCCGCTGCTGCCGTGGTAAACTGCCTGACTGGTTGTCCTATCTCGACGAACTACCTTGAACCGCGATGCCAGAAATCAGCCGATTCCTCGGAGTCGTTATTCGGATGTACTAGATTCATGTTCCTGCACGTTACTGACGCCCAGCACATCGCCGACCATCGCGTTCAGGTGTCATTCAACGACGGAACCAGTTTAGATATCGACCTGTCTGGCTCGCTGGACGGACCGATCTTCGAACCGCTCCAAGACGTCGAGTACTTTAAGTCATTCTCGCTTGTCGGCCATACGCTAACATGGCCAAACGGTGCCGATTTCGCACCCGAATACCTGCATTCGTTGGCCACAACTGCTGCTAGTACGTAATCAGCTTTGCTGTCCGCTTGGCCGATTCCGCCCACTTTGGAAGCCATGCTTCCGCCCGCGGGCCGTCATCGCGGAATCCTTCGCTCTTGCTTCGAGCCACTTGCCGTTAGAGAATGAACTCTTGCCCAACGTCCGTTGCCTTCGTTGAGGGCGTTGTCGGGCATTCAAGCCGTTGGCAGAGCGAGAACCCAGACATGTCCATCTCTCTTGACCTCGACGATGAACAATCGGCGCGTCTTGAACAGCGTGCCCGCGAGCTCGGCGTCGATGCCCGCGAACTGGCAAAGGCGGCCGTCAACGACTTGCTGACTCGCCCCGCCGATGACTTCGATCGAGCAGCGAAGTTCGTGCTCGAAAAGAACCGAGAACTTTATCGGCGGCTGAGTTGATGCGGTATCTTACGCTAGCCGAAGTTCTCGAACTCCAGCGCCGCGTCATCGACCAGTCCGGCGGCGCCGACGGCGTGCGCGATTTGGGCGGTGTGGAATCCGCTGTCGCTCAGCCGCAAATGACGTTCGGCGGTGATGACCTTTATCCAACCATCGAGTCCAAGGCGACGGCGTTGTGCTTTTCGCTGGTCATGAATCACTCGTTCGTCGATGGCAACAAACGGATTGGCCATGCCGCGATGGAAACCTTTCTGGTACTGAACGGCTACGAACTAGTCGCCGACGTTGACGACGCTGAAAAGGTCATCCTGACGCTCGCGGCGGGCGATCTATCACGAGAAGAATTGCTCGAATGGGTCACATCCCACATCCAGCGTTTGACGACATAGAACATCCGAGCGGCGTGCTGCACTACGTGCGCCCCCAACAACGCTTCGCTCCCCGCCGATGCCACTGGCTTGATGCCAGTGGTGCATGACCTTCTGCCTAAATGGATCGAAATCTGACGAGCGACGGATGCCACCGGGTTCATCCCGGTGGTACTTCACCCGTTGCCTACAGGCCGAAGGTCACCAACCACCGGGATGAACCCGGTGGCCTGCCGACGCCAGCTCGCCGCCAGCTAGGTCGAAGGTGACCCACCGCCGCAGTGAATCCGGCGGCATCGAGAGGGACGTGCCACTGCTTCGGAGTCTTCGGAGAAGCAGTGCGGATCGGCGAGTCGACGGCGAGTACCGATTTCCCTCCGCGTCGCATCGTGAACGAGTTGGTATTCGATACGACGCTCGGCACGCCGCTGCTTCCAAGCAAGCCGTCGCACGGGGTGCGTCGCGGGTACGAACGCTTCCACAATTTGAAGGGCTGGGAACTTGAAGTTCGCATCGTCTCGCAGTCCAGCACTGCTTCTCCGAAGACTCCGAAGCAGTGGCACGTTCCGGGTCAACAATGCCACTGGCTTTACGCCAGTGGTGCATTACCTTCTGCCTAAAACGGATCGATGTCTGCCGAGCGACGGATGCCACCGGGTTCATCCCGGTGGTACTTCACCCGTTGCCTACAGGCCGAAGGTCACCCACCACCGGGATGAACCCGGTGGCCTGCCGCTGCAAGATCACCGTTGGCTAGGTTGAAGGTGACCCACCGCCGGAATGAATCCGGCGGCATCGAGCGGCACCCATCGAGTCGGCGACGTCTTCCAAACGCATTTGTCTTTCATTCCGCAAGCGATCACGTAGAATGGGCTGTTGGTTTTTCGGCGTCGTCTGCTTCGTTCGCGATCGCGTCGACAACGCATCCATTGGGGCGATCCAATTCATAGGACACGGCCATGACCACTTTTTCCGAGGTTGTCGACGCGGCGGACAGCTTATCCGTCGACGAGCAGCAAACGCTCATTGAAATTCTGCGCCGTCGAATCGCGAAACAAAATCGAGACGCACTTGTTTGCGATGTTGCCGAGGCCCGCGCGGAGTTCCAAAGTGGTAAGGCTCGCGCTGCATCGGTGAGCGAAATCATGGACGAGGTGCGCGGTGCATCGTGAACTCATCCGCACCACCGCGTTCACTCGCGCGGCGCGCCGTTACGTGAAAAGACACCCTCAGGCAGCCGATGAACTTGAGGCGACGTTATTGCTGCTGCGGGACGATGCGTTCGATCCGCGGCTCAAAACGCACAAACTCAAAGGCGATCTGGACGGCACGTGGGCCTGCAGTGCGGGGTATGACGTGAGGATTCTCTTCGAACTCGTGCAACACGAAGGCGCCGAAGCAATTCTGTTGCTCGCTCTGGGCACGCACGACGAAGTGTACTGAACCGGTAGTTTCGCTGCGATCAACAGGTTGGGGTGGACCTGCGAGGTAAATCGTTCAACGTGGCACTGCTTCGGAGTCCTCGGAGAAGCAGTGTGGATCGGCGAGACGACGTCGCTGGTCGAGTTCACCCCGGGCCGCAGCGTGCAGACGTTGTGCGATCGCCCAGCAATGGCGGATTCCGACGGCGGCGCTCAACGATCCAGCGCTGCGGGAAAACAATGCCACTGGCTTTACGCCAGTGGTGCATTACCTTCTGCCTAAAAACGGATCGATGTCTGGTGCGTGACGGATGCCGCCGGGTTCATCCCGGTGGTACTTCACCCTTTGCCTACAGGCCGAAGGTCACCAACCACCGGGATGAACCCGGTGGCCTGCCGCTGCAAGATCACCGTTGGCTAGGTTGAAGGTGAACCACCGCCGGAATGAATCCGGCGGCATCGAATAGACCGGACGCGCCGAACCCAACACGACGCCCCCGACGAAAGTCGGTGGGAGTGGTCACGCCCTTCGCCTAGGTGCGGGAGTGACGGCTCCCACCGACTTTCGTCGGGGGCTTCAGCATGGTTTCCGATCTTGTTCCTAGGTGCGAGAGTGACGGCTCCCACCGACTTTC
>JBGTKH010000327.1:0-5553 GCA_041744735.1 Pirellulaceae bacterium
CGAGAATCCGTTTCGCATGACACAACCCGTCGCCGGCCCGATCTACGATGCCAAGGGCGAACAAATCATCTCGCTGCAAGGCGGCGGTTTTCGCGGCTCCGAGCCGATGCTGTCCATCGGACGCAGCGAAAACAAATGGCGGCGTACACCCGGCGGCTTGGTGCCGATGGGTACGCTGTCGCTTTTGCCGGAGCCGGATGGAGGCCTGACCGCGGTGTCGATCGTGGGACTGTTTCGACTGCAAGGTGATCCGGCGGTTACGCTAAATCTGTCGGCTGCGATTGAAGGCGAAGAACCGAAAATCGATGCCGAGGAAATCGCCAAGGCCAATCCGTTCAAGCCGGCCGGACCCGATGAAGATTGGAGTCCGGCGCCACCTTGGTCGTTCGCATTGAACGTTGATACTGGCGACCTAGCCGTTTACAGCCGCGGGCGAGTTACCGTGTATCGGCTGAACGAAACGGGAGTTTACGAAGAGCGGGCCAGCGCGAAGCTGGAGGTCGATGAAGACCAAGCCGCCGCGATCGCTTACGGCGGCAAGACACTGGCCGTCGCCCTGGACGACGGCAGCATCGTGACGCTGGACGGCGACACGCTGAAGGAGCGCGACGAATTTCATCCGGAAGGCAAGAACCAGCCGCGATTCATCACCGCGTCGCCCGGCGGCCGTTGGTTTGCCGTGTCCTTTCACAACGGCAAGTTGCACCTGTTGGACACCGGCAACAATTCTATGACTCGCGCCGATGTTTCCGGCCAGGGCGATATTTCGGCGGTAGCGTTCAAAGGGCCACACGACATGCTCGTGGCCGATAGCGGTACGCGAGTCAGCCATTACCGCCTAGTCTCGCCGGAGTTGAAGGAGCGTTACGCTCCGCAATTGAGCGTTATGGAACGCGCCTATTATTGGGTCATCGTTCCGCTGTACACGATTTGCCCCAAACCCGGCGAACTCGACAAGACGATCGAATATATCATGACCGGCCAGGAAACGCGGGCTTCGCTGATGAGCACCGGCGGCCTCAGCGATGCCCGCGTGCCGCTGCGACCCTGGATGCCCGTGTGGACCAGCCTGGCTTTCATCGTGGTCATGTTGGGGTTAGGCTGTGTGTACATAAATCGTCAAGAGTTTTAGACTATAGTTGCGGGCGTTTCAAAACCGTAGCCGAAGTTGTAAAACTTCGGAATTCTCACGAATTCTCTGGTTCCCAAGCCGGAGCTTGGGAACGAGATCGCTCGATGTGAACGCTCGATGAGAGTGCTGAGAGGTTAGATCGTGTCGACCGGCTACTTCGTCTCCGATTTGCATCTTTTCGCTCGCCGTTCGCGTGCTGAGCGGCACGTCGAGGAGATCTATGCGGCGGCGGCGGGAGCGAAGATGTTTGTGCTGGGCGGGGACATCTTCGACTTCCGCTGGACGACGTTGAAATCGGTCGAAGCGACGGTCGACGCGGCTATTGGCTGGCTCGATGAGCTCGTCACGCCGCATCCCGAGTGCGAATTCCATTTCGTGCTGGGTAACCACGACTCGCATGCCCCGTTTGTCGAACGGTTGCAAGAGCTGTCGGATGGCTTGCCGAATCTACAGTGGCACCGTTACTACATGAGGAGCGGCAGCAATCTCTTTTTGCACGGCGACGTGGCGGACCGGAAGATGAGTCAGCAAACACTCTCCAGAAAGCGTGAGCGCCACGGCCGCGAGCGGAAACAGAGCGGAGCCGCCAATTTGCTGTACGATCTCGCCGTGCAAGCGCAACTGCACAAGCTGGCGGCGAAAGTCGCGCATCCCAAGCGGCGCGTGGCCAAACGGATTCTGAATTACTTGCAAGACATCGGACACGGGCCGCACAACGGATTAAAGGACGTGTATTTCGGCCACACGCACGCCGCCCTGTCCAACTATCAATTCGGCGGCCTAACATTTCACAACGGCGGCGCCCCGATCAAAGGCCTCGAATTTCGCATCGTCCCAACAAGTCAAAAACATTAACTTCTCCCTCCCTTATCATTTTGCCCTCCATGATTTTGCAAACCTTTGTCTCAGCAAAATCATGGAGGGCAAAATCATCAGAGCAACGAGCGCATGCCGACACAAGCGCCGGACAACATCGAAGCCAAGGCCGACTGCTACTCCGCCCAAGAGCGCGGGGCGATGGAATGGACGCAGCGGCTGCGCGGCCGGTGGCTGGGACCGCTGTTGAGCTTGTTGGCCAGTGTCGGCGTGACGGCGAATCACGTCACCGGGCTGTCGCTGCTCTGCGGCTTGGCTTTCTGCCCGCTGTACTTCTGGTGGCCGCCGGCCGCGTTTGTGATGCTCGCGCTACACGTGCTCTTAGACGGACTTGACGGACCGCTGGCTCGGCACACGGGCACCGCGTCGCGCAAAGGGTCGCTCACCGACTCGACCGCCGATCAAACGGTTATCGCCGCCACCACGATCACGTTGATGGCCACTCCCGATCCCGTGATCGGCATTCTGCCGGGCGGCGTGTACATCTTTCTCTACACGCTGGTCGTGGCCTTCGCGATGGTTCGCAACGCGCTGGGCATCCCCTATTCCTGGCTCGTCCGCCCGCGGTTCTACGTCTACGGCTGGCTGCTGGTCGAAACCTACCTCTGGCCGCACACGATCGACTACGTGCTGTGGCTGTTCAACGCGCTGCTGGCCTACAAAATGGCCACCGGTTTCTTCAAGATTCGTAACAAGATGTGACCTTCAAGTTGACGATTGAGGCCACACAAGTTTCAGACAACGTCCTCATCGCAGTTTGATATCGTCAAGCGAGGTTATTTGTCTGCGTCTACTTTCCGTCGGGACGAGCGCCAAGGGGTCAGCATTGTGAAGCAATTGATCGAACTCGACGCGGCTACGCTGGCTTATCTCCGACAAGCGGACCTGATGTTCCTTAAACTTGCCGGCTTTGAAGCGTCCTTCCCAGCCGTACTCGTCAATCGCGTCCGTCTGATCAAGCAGAAAGCCGTAGGCACGGAGCTTGGGGTTTTGATTCACCGTCTCAACGGCAACAATTACTTTCCAGAACACGATGGGAACTTGAACCTCGATGCCCGATCCGAAATCTCGCTCGGGATCATCGGGATCGAGCACTGGGCCGGCGAACAGGATGAGCCGCTTCCCGACGAACTCGGCCTGTTTGGCGATGTGGTTCTCCAACCCACCCCAAAGGCCCTTGTAGCCGAAAGCATCGCGATTGAAGCCCTCGTGTTGAGGCGTGCAGTTAGTCCAGTGAAAGCTATCGGAGTTGCCAAACTCTTCTTCTTGCATCGTTTCGCCCCACGCCACGTCATCACGGCGCACGATGTGTCCCCGATCGAACTTCGCCGCGGGTTCGTAAAACTCCAAGTCCTCGATTTGCGAAGCGATGAGAATTCGTGGGTCGGGCTTCCATGTGTCCGAACCAAATTCCTTTCGAGCTCGCCAGCGTTTGTTGTCGTCGTAATCGGCATTTGCCGCTGCCCACATAACCAATCTGCGCTGCTTATGCATGACCAGCGAATAATGATGGTAATCGAGGACTTTTACTTTGTTGCCATCCTTGAGCACTTCGTTTGCGGCGGCGGTTGGTGCCGGCACGTCGAATCCTTCCAAAAACGTTGATTCGAATCCCGGCCGATTCTCGTAATCACTATCAAACTTCAGCTTCTTTTCGATTCCAACCAGCAATTGGGGTTCAGCCGGCGCCGGTTGCGCGATCTCACCAATAGCTGCTTTGCCGAGGTAAAAATTCGCCGTCCCATTAATCACAATGTTCATGACACTCTCATTTCTTTCGGGGAGCGGAGCCTCGACGCGTCGTGGAGGCGTTGTTGCCTCGATGCCCAACTCGGTGACTTCGGAGAGGATCGCGTTAAGGATTGCTTGCTTCCGAGCATCCGCCAGCTTGGCTTGTTTCAAGTGAGCGAAGACTTTGCTGACGCGCGCCCCTTCATTCGCCACCCAATCAATTTCGCTGTCGGGCATCCCCTGATGCCACACAGCACCTGTCTTGGTTACGATCTCGCCATTTACCGTGCGGGGAACACCGCTGTGATGAACGGCCACGAGTTCCCAATCGTAATTGAAGGCGGGCGACCCCGACGAACCTTCCAACGTGTCGGTTGAATACGTCAAGAATAAGTCGCCGTCCTGCGGCTCCAGCAATAGCTTGTTTTGCCGCACGCCCCAATGCTTATGCCGTCCGTCGGGATGTTGAATGATGCTAATGGGGTGACCAACCAGGATCTTCCCTTGGGCCGGGATCAGTTTCACGCGCCCGAAGTTCGCCAAGGAACCAGAGCCGACCGCGGGTGTGTTATGAATGCCGACAATCGCGATATCAAGCGCCGCGTCGCTGAGGAAGAATGAGTCGGGATCGAGTTCAAAGGCCACTCCAGCGTCTAACAAACCGGAATCGTTTCTCTCATATCCGAACTGGGCACCGCAGCCGATCGCGTCCGCTCGCTCGGCAAAGACATGCCAGTTTGTCAAAAGCAGCTCCGCACCCACGACAAAACCCGTCGCGAATCCATCTCCAACACGGTTCCTTTCCAAGAGATCGACAATGCGAGCAACAGGGCGGCCCGCCGTCTTGGCCTCTGCCGTCGGCGGCGTATCATCCAGGTCGGTTGTATCGCCAACAATTCGTTCGAAACCAACCCGACCTCGTACCGCACGTTTGAGTGTTTCGCGCGCAACAAACAGAGCCGCGCGCTGCGGGCTAGTCGCCTCCATCGGGCCGCCGCGAGCCAATCGTCTGGCTGTACTGGCGACTTCCGCAGCGTTCCCACGCCATCGATCTGCTGCATCTTGCAGCACTTTCAGTTTGCGATTCGATCGCTCCCGGTGGTTCATTTGCAGACCCCTTTAAGCCTTCATACAGAACGTCGCGAATGACTTCAAACCGACATGATATGGCGACAATCAGTTTCTAATGTAAACTCATTTCTGGTTCTCCTCGCACAATTGGTACCGTTCATTTCATCCCGGGCTCTTCCGCCTCTTGCGCCTGGGTATCCGCAATGGCGATGCCAAAGAACGCGCCAACTGCTTCCGCATGCTTCCGGTCGTCGAAGGAGCAATACAGCCTCGGTGGCTGCACCGCACCCGCCTCGTTTCTTTTGGCGGCCCAATGGTGATCGAAGAGCCAGTAGGCATTGCCGTCGACCATGAGAACGCAGTGCCCCGGCTTGCCCGAACCTAAAGTCAGGCTCAGCAGGACCACGTTGTAACGCGAACGGAGTTCCTTGCGGTCAACGTCGAAATTACATTGCTCACCGATTCGCATCCGGCGGCCGTCCTGCAAACGGACCTTCTGGGCCTCCGCCGCATCCGAATAGTGATAGATGCCGTTCGGAATCTTCGCCTGCGCCTCGGCCACACGCTTGTCTTCGTCATCCAGTTCCTGCTTCAGCCCCACTACCATCTCCAGCATCTCGGCTTTCTCGGCTCTCTGAAGTGTGTGAGTACCGTCCACGCGCCGCAGCATAAGAACGTACTTCTCGCCAAGCGCCATACGTTGTTCCAGGCCCGACCCCGGAATGTCTAACCACACGCCTTTT
>JBGTKH010000328.1:0-7743 GCA_041744735.1 Pirellulaceae bacterium
CTGCTCTAGGCGACGCTGGGCGGCTTCGCGACACTTGTCGACTTTTGCCTGCACATCGGCTGGATATTGGTAATTGTGATGCCGCTCCAGAATTCGCTGATAGTCGGCCTCGACCTGCGCGCGGTGCTGTTCGATATAATCAATAGCAGCCTGCACATCGCGCGAGGAAAGCCGGAGCAACGCAGCGATGCGGTCGCGCGGCCAGCCGTGCTTCAGGTAATCGATCACGTCGTAAACCGTGATTCGTGTGCCAGCGATCTCCGGACCGCGCCCGCGATTAATTACCGCGGTTTCATGCGTCTTGAGTGTCATCGGTGAATACTCCAAGAAAGTCTATTACGCATTCTATCGCGGTACATGAAAGTTGGCGACCCTGAACATTCGGTCCCCGAATGGTTCGACAAGAACGAGCCGTCGGCGATGACGAAGCCTGCCAGGCACCGAGGTTACGGGCGGCGAACCGGTTTTACTGATCCCAGATGGACTTGCCGGTGAAACCGGATTTGAAAACGTGCAGGCCGAAGCGGAGCGAGGGGTCTTCGCAAACTCGGATGCGGCGGACGCTGTTGCCCTTGAGGTTGAAGACGGCGAGACCGTGAGAATGTCGGCTTGGCCGGACTGGATGTCGACGTTTTCTGCGGCAATAATTGACTCGGGCCCGCCGCAGATGTCTGTGAATTGAAGAGTAGATTGCATATGGACCGCGAAGAATTAACACGCCGGATCGCTCAGGGACCGGTTCGGATTCGCATGAATAATGGCGAAACCGTAGACATTCCCAGTGCAGAAATGGCGATGGTCAGCGACATCTCTGCGGCGGTACTGGTTCGTGGCGAAGTCGGGCGGTTGCGCCATCGGCATCTGGCTTTGGTCTATATTTGCGGCGTCGAAAAGTTGAGCGAGGCAAGCGACGCTTAGCATAGTACGTCATCTGCGACGCGGTTCCTCGCCTATTCCTTCGCCGAGGCAATGCGGAAGCAACAGAGGCTCAGTTCGCCCGCCGTTGACTTGTCCTTGTCAGAGGGACGAATCCGGAGAAATTCGTCCTCCTAAAAGGGACAAATGCCGATACGGGGCAGTCAGAAAGATATGGTTCCTTGGCAATTTCGGCCGCCAAGCCAAGACAACGTCTCTGGAAGGTACTGGCGGAACGTTTACGACCGGCGAGTCGGCTTTAGCTGCTCCTGGAAGGATTCGCCGGTGAAGCCGGATTCGAAGACGTGTAGGCCGAAGCGGTGCGAGAGGTCTTGGCAGACTTGGATGCCGCGGACGCTGTTGCCTTTGGGGTCTAAGAGGGGCGAGAAGGTGGCGAGGCCGAATTGGCCGGGGACGACCGCGACGATGCCGCCGCTGACGCCGCTCTTGGCGGGGATGCCGACGCGGTAGGCCCATTCGCCGGCGTAGTCGTACATGCCGCAGGAATGCATGACGCTCAGCAGGTCCTTCACGTATGGCTGCTCGATCGCCCGCTGGCCGGTGAGCGGGTTGACGCCGGCGTTGGCCAGCGTCGCGCCCATCACCGCCAGGTCGTGGCAATTGACTAGCAGCGAACATTGCTGGAAGTACAGCTCCAGCGATTCGCTGATGTGCTCGCCGACCATGCCGAAGTTGAGCATCAGGTGGCCGATCGCTCGGTTGCGATGCCCGGTCGCTCGTTCCGACATGAAGACGGAATTGTCCACGTACACGTCGCGGCCACAGTAGCGGCTGAACATGTTGATCATCCGCGTGACCCGCTCGGGAAAATCCTTGCCGCGGATCAGATCGGCGGTGGCGATCGCGCCGGCGTTGACCATCGGATTGAAGGGGCGCTTGGAGGCTTCGTCCAGCACGATGGCGTTGAACGCTTCGCCGGTCGGTTCGACGCCCACTTTCTTCAGCACTCCCTCGCGGCCGTGATCTTCCAAGGCCAGTCCGAACATGAACGGTTTGGAGATCGACTGGATCGTGAACAGTTGCTGGTGGTCGCCGACCTCGAACACCTGGCCGTCGGCAGTAACCACGCAGATGGCGAACCACGCCGGGTCGGCTTTGGCCAGCTCGGGGATGTAGTCGGCGACCTTGCCGTCGGTGAGCGGCTGATACTTGGCGTGCAATTCCCGCAGCGTGTCGCGCAGCGGCGCGACGGCCGACTTCATGCGGTTGATCAACTGGCTCACGGTTCCGGCATCGGTGGGATTGGCCATGCGCTGTCAGCTCCTCTCAAAATCAGTAGCGGAAGTGGTGACACTTCCGAAGTCTCTCGACATCGGCTACGCAAGTGCGGCACTATGAGGTAGTCGGCGCGGCGCGGGCCGCCAAAACCTTATCTGCGACGCAGCGTAGCTCGGCGGTAAACGGATGGTCGGGGAAGCGGTTCACAAAGATGCCGCCGCTGGCCACGCGCACGATCTCCGAATTCAACGGCAAGATGCCGGCGACCGGCGCTTTGTATTGCGATTCGACGTACTGGCGCAGCGTCTGCGTGTCGGTGCCCGGCGGCACTTTGTTCAACAGAATGTACATCGCGGGGACTTCCAATTGCCGGGCCAATTCGACGGTCACCGCGGTGCCTTGAAAATCCTGATTGTCGGGCCGCATGATCAGCAGCAGCACGTGCGAGACGGCGATCGACAATAACGTTTCCTCGTTTACGCCAGGGTGCGTGTCAATGAACAGATAGTCGAGGTTGAGTTGCTGCGGGGACATGAGATCGTGGAAGCCATCGTTTAGCCGCCCCACGTCATAGCCCTCGGCCAGAATCTTCGCGATCTCGTTGCTGTTCATGCTCGACGGGATCAGGAACAGCCGCGGCCGGTCGCTATCTTCGTCCACATTGCCGATGGCCGACGCGGTGACGTCGCAGGCCGCGTCTTGAATCTTGCAGCGGCCCCACAAGTAATCGTTCAACGAGCGGCGTGCGGCATCTTCGGGAAGGTTGAACAGGACGTGGATACCGGGCGACTGAATGTCCGTGTCGATGATGCCTACGCGGAAGCCGGCGCGGGCCACCATCACTGCCAAGTTCGCTGTGGTGTTCGACTTTCCGGTTCCGCCGCGAAAGGAATGTGTGGAGACGATGGTGCGTTTGTTGGTCAATGGTGTGTTCCTTGTCAGCGGAACTGGTCAATGTTTAAAGACCGTATTGTTGATTAGGATTGGGTGGCTGGGGCTGAGTCCGCGAAGCCCCAGCGTACGAAGCACTGGGGCTTCGCGGATGTCACGCGACACGGACTCAGCCCCAGCCACGCCCTCATTTATTCTCGTTTGCATCAGATCTCGCCAAATCATTTCTCGTCGTCGCTTGCTCGTTGTTTGCGCCGCATTTCATCGGCCCGTTGTTTCAATTGTTGAAAGAGTTGGCCGCCGGTGATCTCGCGGACTTCTTCTTCTTTCTTGCGCTGGTCGATCTGCAACATCTCCAACATCGAGTTGTCGATGCCGTCGAGTGTGGCCATGGTCGGAGCCGGCTGGTGATTTTCGCGGAAGCGAATGACCGGTCCGCCCGAGCCGAGTTGAAAGGTTTTCTTGTCCGGCAGCGCGCGTTCGGTGATCGGCAGTCCGTCGACCAATACCCCGTTGCGTCCCCGCGAGATCAATTGCCAGCCCGTCTCACCGAACTGCAGCTCCGCATGTAATCGCGACACGCGCGGGTCGACGATCGTAACGTCGTTGTCGTCCGACCGGCCGATACGTACGAGGGACTGTTTCTCGAATCGCCAAGTCTGCAGGGGATGGCCTTGGGCCGAGTCGAGTAGGTCCAGAGCAATCTTCGCTTTGTCCGCCATGTTTACCGCTTAATAGGGATGCTTGTTCCACTGTCCTTACGCGTTGCCGAGGAAGCAACCAGCTACGTTAAGCAAACTTTAGGCCGATTGCCAGAGTCCCCGCATTCTGAATCGCAACTTGAAAGGCACCAAGAAGATACGCTGCCGTTGGCCGAAACGATGAGCCGCAGGTGCTGCCGAAAAGTTGTGCAGCGGTGCCGCAAATGAGGGTTCTGGGGAGCAGAAGTCGTAGCTGAAGTCGCCAGACTTTGGCTGATTCTAGGGAAATCCAAACTCTGGCGAGTTCGGCTACGAATTTCACAGCTTCATGACAATCTCCTTGAACCTACGCGAGCAACTCGTTCACAACTCGCGCCGGTTCGACGCCGGTCAGGCGCTGGTCGAGACCTTGGAAGCGGAAGGTTAGTTTTCTATGGTCAAAGCCGAGCAGGTGCAGCAGCGTGGCTTGCAGATCGTGGACGTGGACTTTGTCTTTTATCACGTTGAAACCGAACTCGTCGCTCTCGCCCAGCGTGATGCCGGGTTTGACGCCGCCGCCGGCCAGCCACATGGTAAAGGCGTTGGGATGATGATCGCGGCCGTCGTTGCCGCCGCCTTGGACCATCGGAGTGCGGCCGAACTCGCCGCCCCAGATGACCAGCGTCTCGTCGAGTATCCCGCGCTGCTTGAGATCCTTCACGAGCGCCGCACACGCCTGATCCGTGTCCTGGCAGTTCTTCTTCAGATCGTTGACCAGGTTGCCGTGCTGGTCCCACGCTTCGTGAAACAACTGCACGAACCGCACGCCCCGCTCGACCAGCCGCCGAGCGAGCAGACAGTTATTGGCGAACGACGGTTTGCCGGGTTCGGCGCCGTACATGTCCAGCACATGCTGCGGTTCCTGGCCGATGTCCATCAGTTCGGGCGCGCTGGTTTGCATGCGGAAGGCCATCTCGAACGAATTGATTCGCGTGGCGATTTCCGGATCGCCCACCACGTCCAGCCGCAGGCGATTCAGTTGCGTGATGGCGTCCAGCGAATCGCGCTGAAGTTGCTCGTCGACGCCCGGCGGATTCGATAGATACAGCACCGGGTCGCCGCTGCCGCGGAATTGCACGCCCTGGTAAACCGTGGGCAGAAAGCCGCTGCCCCAGTTGGAATTGCCGCCGCTGGGGCCTTTCTTGCCGGAGCTAAACACCACGAAGCCCGGCAAATCCTGTGACTCGCTGCCCAGCCCGTAAGTAGCCCACGCCCCGATGCTCGGCCGGCCGAATTGCTGCGAGCCGGTGTTCATCAAGATCTGTGCGGGCGCGTGATTGAAGGCGTCGGTGACCAGCGACTTGACGATCGCGATGTCGTCGACCACCCCGGCCAAGTGCGGCAGCAGTTCCGAGACCTCCGCGCCGCATTGACCATGCCGCGCGAACTTGAACTTCGGCCCGAGCAGCTTCGAGTTCGGATTGATGAACGCCGCGCGATAGTCCTTAATCAATTCCGGCGGCGGCAGCGTGCCGTCGAACTTGGCCAGTTGCGGTTTGTAATCGAACAGTTCGAGATGGCTCGGCGCCCCGGCCATGAACAGAAAGATCACGTTCTTGGCCTTCGCCGGAAAGTGCGGCTGTTTGACCGCAAATGAGTTCGTAGCCGCGCCCACACTTTCGCCCAGCAAGTGATTCAGCGCGATCGCACCGAGTCCTACGCCGCATTGCTGAAGGAACCAACGGCGAGTGACGAGAGACGCGGCCATGTCGCGGCGATTGTGATCTTGGCAATGCATGTTGAATGTCTCAAAAGCTAACTCGTTGTTCCGGAATACGAACGATTTACGGCAAGTTCCAAGACGAGGTCCTCGCCGCGAAACGTGGCATCGAAATATTGAAGGCTACCACTGCATACTGCATCCAAGTAGGCGATATTGAATCGGTGCGTCCGAGAATGCAACAACTGCGGGCCAAGGCCACACCGCCCCGTTGCTGGATAATTCAAGTTCTGCGTCTCCAAACCGAAGACTGTAACGCTGGCCTCCCCATCGAATGACGTGCCCAGTGTCGGGTCTTAGCGAAATGCCGATTTGATTAGCGATCGCCAATGGAAAGATCGTGTCGTCAGAACCAGGGTCCACGAGCGCTCTCTTAAAATGCCGCGAGTTTCCACTCGGTCCCATGATTCGTACCGGGACAAACGGGCGCCACCTGACCATCGCACCGGCGAGCGAAGGCGGAGTTGGTCCACGTAAGGGCACGGGTTGGTAAGGGAATCTGAGCATTAAGAAATCTCCGCCCCGCCAAGCACGATATCGTCATCTTCGATTTGATCGAAAAGCACGTCCTCGGGATCATGACCAGCGGCAGCGAGTTTTCTTTCGAGGTCGTATAAATCGTCCCCGCTGGCAAGAATTACCGTGCCGTCGCTATTAAACGCGACCCACTTTCCACGGTACTTTTCAAGTTCTCGAACGGACATGATGACTTGGGTTTCCCGGTCGGCGCGAGTCATACTAACACCTCTCTCGAATCGTGATTCGTGAAGCTCTCCCCATCGTCTGCCTCTACTCCTTTGTAATCGCCTCGTCCAAATTCAACAACACTCGGCAGACGGCGGTCCATGCGGCATCGTCAGGGAATCGTTGCCGCTGTTTATTGAGCATGTTCAGTAATACGGACGACTCGTCCACGGTTGGTTGTCGGGCGACGCAGCAGCGGAAGGCGAAGGTGATTCGCGACTCGTCGGTGTTGCCACCCTCTTGCAGCGTCCGTACGGCCAAGGCTTGAGCGCACTCGACGAACAGTGGCTCGTTCAGCGTTGTTAGGGCTTGCAGCGGTGTGTTCGACGGCACGCGGCGGACGCAGGCGGCGTCGCCGTTGGGGGCATCGAATGTTTGCAGCATGGGATACGGGACCGAGCGAAAGCGGAACGTGTACAGCGCCCGCCGATACTTGTCCGGGCCGGTGTCGAACTGCCACGTCTTCGGACCGTAGCTGGCCGGCGGCTGGAACAGGAATTCGGGAGCGGGCGGATAGACGCTGGGGCCGCCGAGCTTGGGATTTAATAGTCCGCAGGCCGCCAGCGCGATGTCCCGCACCGCTTCGGCTTCAACGCGCAGCCGCGGGCCGCGCGCGAGCAACCGGTTGTACGGGTCGCGCGCGTACAACTGCGGCGTGACGTTGGACGACTGCCGGTATGTGGACGAGGTGACAATCAAACGGTGGAGTTGTTTCAAGCTCCAGCCGCTGTCCATGAACTCGACCGCCAGCCAATCCAACAACTCCGGATGCGACGGCGCTTCGCTCTGCGAGCCGAGGTCTTCACTGGTGCTGACCAGCCCCGTACCGAAATACGCCTGCCAGACGCGATTGACGATCGCGCGGGCGGTGGTCGGTGAATTGCGATCGGCCAGCCAGCGGGCAAAGGTCAGCCGCGACGGCGCTGCGTCGTCCGGTAATGCGTGCAGAAACGCTGGCACTCCCGGCGTGACTGAATCTTTCGGTTTAAGGAAATCGCCGCGTTCCAAACGATGCGTCGCACGCGGCTGCATGCGCTCGCGGAGCACGAGTTGCGTGGTGCCTTTGGGATGTTGCCGCCACAGCGATTCGATTTCGTCGTTCACTTCTTTCCACTCCGGCACGATGCTGCGCCAGTAGCTAAGGTCGGCCCGCATTTGCTCTTCGCTGCGCTGATCGATTGGAGTTTCTAGTATTTTTCGCACTGCCGCGGGCACAGGATCGGCCGTCGCATTCGCAGCGTCGGTCGCCGAGATGCGGAAGCGGCCGAGATTCATGTTCTGGTTGTCGTCACTGTTCCAGCCGCCATGTTTCTGCACGAGATGAATTGTCAGCACGGTGCCTTCGGATAATGCGACGTTGTTCTCCGCGACGAAGACGGCCTTGCGAGGCTGATTGCGGCGGCCCGGTCCGGCGTCGATGCCCCACGCCGTGTCGTCTTTGCCGTCGATCGCGTACTCGACGGGGCCGGTGAAGTTGCCTTGCTTGCCGTCGCG
>JBGTKH010000329.1:0-17428 GCA_041744735.1 Pirellulaceae bacterium
GCTCTCTTCAAAGGTTGCCACGTCAATCTCGACGCGTGCCGTTGGGTGAACCTGTTCTTCGGCAAAATAGCCTTCCGGCAGCCAACGTTCATTGAGGGCATCTGCCAGCGCACCGGCCCACGTCGTGTGAAACGATTCCCAGTGACGCTGGGCGCTTAACGGCGGACGAAAGTGATCCAGCAGCGGCATGCGCGGCTCCTTGTGCGGTCGAACCTTCGTAGGGTTGATTCTAGTCGCTTGAAGATGCGCCGTCGATGCGGAGCGATTCTTCGATCCGCAGGAGGCGATTGTACTTCGCCAGCCGGGCCACCACGTTACCGCTTCGATGGCGCGGACAACGACGTGGTGATTGCCACGCACAGCGCGAGTCTCGAAAGGCTGCACAAGCGCTGGCTTGATATCAAGTTTGTCGAAACACGGTCGATCTCGCCAAAGCGGAAATCTGTACGTTCGGCCCCGTTTGGCCCTTTGCTGGTGTGAATCTCGATCGGAGAGTGGTAGACTCAGTCTTCACACGTGCGGATCTTAATTCGCTTGCAATGGCACATAAGCCGGCTCCGGCCGTGAGGAGGCTGCGTGAAAGATTCACCCAACGAACTAGCGGGCGCGCCCAACGGCTTTCAGATCGCTAAAGCGCCGACCGGCATTCGCGGCGTCGACGAAATTCTTTTCGGCGGCATGCCGCGCGGCAGGACCACACTTGTTGCCGGCGGGCCAGGGACGGGAAAAACGGTCTTCGGACTCGAGTCTCTATATCGCGCCGCCCTCGCTGGCGAACCGGGTATTTTCGTCACGTTCGAGGAACAGGCGGAGGCCATCCGCCGTAACGCGCGGGTGATGGGTTGGGATTTTGCGCCGCTGGAGCGCGACGGCAAACTACTATTCATCGACGCCGAAGTGCCGACGGATCTCGTGCAGAGCGGTGAGTTCGACATCGGCGGGCTGCTCGCAATTCTCGCCGGCCAGATCAAGGCCCTGGGGGCGCGGCGGCTGGTCATCGACGCGGTCGACGCGCTGTTGCGGATCTTCCGCGAATCCCATCGCCGGGAAGAACAACTCCTGACGCTGCACGACTGGCTTCGGCAGAAGGGTCAGACGGCCCTGCTGACCATGAAGAACGGCGGCGAAGTGCCTCGCGCCCGCCTCAACTTCGAGTACATGGCTGACTGTGTCGTCCTGCTGGATCAGCGCATCATTGGCCAAGTCGCGACGCGTCGTCTGCGTGTGCTCAAGTACCGCGGCTCCGGATTCTTGAGCAACGAGTATCCCTACATCATTACGTCCGGCGGTATCGTGCTGTTGCCGATTTCGAGCGTCGAACTGTCTCAGCAGCCTTTCGGTCCCAAGTTTTCGACCGGAATCAGCGGACTGGATCCGCTGCTGAGCGGTGGGTTTTCTCGAGGTTCGTGCATCTTGATCGGCGGTGCCAGCGGGACCGGCAAGACGACGCTGGCCTGCTCCATTGCCACCGCCGCCTGCAGCGGCGGCGAGCGCGTGCTGTATGTCAGTTTTGAGGACAGCCGTGAAGGTCTTGTGAGCATGATGCGCAGTCCGGGACTCGATCTCGGTCAGCAACTGGAAGCCCGGCGTCTGCAGGTGCTGACGGCGATACCCGAGGCCAAGGGCGTCGAGGAGCATTTGTGGCGCATCCTTCAGGCCATCGACGCGCACAAGCCGCAGCATCTGGTGCTCGATTCGATCAGCGCCTGCCATCGGATGGGCTCGGAGGAGGCCGCCTTTGACTTCCTCGTCCGGCTGCTCATGCACTGCAAGGCGCGCGGCCTGACGTGCCTGTTTGTAAACCAAACAGGCCCCGCACAGCCGATTCATGAGATCAGCGGGATCGGCATTTCTTCGCTGGTCGATACGCTGGTCGTGCTGGAACAGGATTGGCCCGACGAGTCGCACCGGCGGCGGCTGTTGATCGTAAAAGTTCGCGGCAGCCCGCATTCGCACATTTATCACAACTTCCAAATCACCGGTCAAGGAATCCAAGTTGACGACGCGGCACCGGCTCCGTCCGTTCGGCAGGAGCAGCGGCTATGAGCGACACACCCGCGATGAACAGCGGAGCGTCCGAAGCGCGGCGGATTCGCCGGCTCATGCTCTTCGTTGCTGACGGCGAGGCCAATTCGCTCGCGGCCCGTAAGAACTTGCAAAAGATCTGCGATGCGGAACCCAACTGTCACTTCGAACTGCAGGTGGTCAACGTATTCGACGATTATCAAACCGCGCTAAAACATCGGGTGCTTGTCACCCCATGTTTGATCTTGTTAGAGCCGCTGCCGCGCGTCATGGTGGCCGGGACACTCAACGATGTGGACAAAATCCGCATCGCGTTGCGACTCAACACGGAGTGACCGCTAATGCCCCAACGTGATGAGCATGCACAACGTTTAGCCGAAGCGGAAACCAGCCTCGCGGCGTTGCTGGGGCAAGAGGTAGACGCGGTCATCGGCAATCGGGACGTGATGGTTGTCCGCCTGGTGCAGGCCGAGCAGGCGCTGCGCAACAGCGAGCAGCGGCTGAGCGCCTTTCTAGAGAACAGCCAGGTTATCGCGTGGATGAAGGACGAGGACGGACGATACGTATTTCTCAGCCGCAATTTCGAACACCGCTTCGGCGTGCGCCTGGCAGACTGGCAGGGAAAAACCGACCCCGAAATCTGGCCGCCGGAGTTGGCCGAGCAGTTCCGTCGCAACGACCTGGCCGTGCTGGCCGCCGGCCGACCGATCGAATTCACCGAGCGGGCCCGCAATTCAGACGGCAGTGTCTCCTGGTGGTTGAGCTGCAAGTTTTTGTTCCAAGATGGGATCGCCAAGCGCTTCGTCGGCGGCCTGGCCGTGGACATCACGCAGCGCAAACAGGCGGAGTTGGAACTGAAACGTGCCAAAGACGAACTGTTTGACTTCGTCGAGAATGCCACGATCGGAATTCACTGGGTGGGGCCCGACGGAAACATTCTTTGGGCCAATCGCAAAGAACTGGAAATGCTGGGGTACACGAAAAACGAGTACGTCGGCCGGCACATTTCCGAGTTTCATGCCGATCACGACGTGATCGAGGACATCCTGAACCGCCTCAACAATCTCCAGGAAGTCCACGAATATGAAGCTCGCCTCTGCTGCAAGGACGGTTCGACAATCGATGTCATCATCGATTCCAACGTCTACCAGGAGAACGGACGATTTGTCCACACCCGTTGCTTCACGCGCGACGTGACCAGCCGCAAGCGGGCCGAGCAGGCGCTGCGGGAACTGAATGAATCGCTGGAGCAGCAAGTCTTGCAGCGCACCGCGATGTTACGATTGCTGCAAGACGTCACACGCGCCGCGAATGAAGCGCACACGGTTGAGCAGGCGGCGCTGGCGGCCATGCAGCGGATCGCCGACTACAACGGCTGGCAAGCAGGCCACCTCTGGCAATTGGCCGAGGACGGCAGTGGGCAGTTGGTCGGCAGCGGCATCTGGTATCTCTCCGAAAAAGCGGACCAGGCGATCGGGCGGCTGCAGGAATATCAGTCTGCTTGCGAACAGGCGCGGATCTCCTCGGGCGAGTTCCTGGTCGGCGCGGTGGCTCAGTCCATAAAGCCGCAGTGGATCGATGACATGGTGCGATCGTCCGGCTGGTATCGTGGCGACGCGCAAGACTTCGGCCTGCACGCCGCAATCGCGTTTCCCGTCACCGCCAATGATGAAGTGGTCGCAGTCATGGAGTTCTTCTCCGACCATGCGGCCCGCCGTGACTCGCGCTTCATGGAAATCATGCCCGACGTGGGCATCCAACTCGGTCACGTCATCGAACGAAAACGGCTCGAAAAGGAAGTTGCTGATTCGGCAGAACGCGAGCAACGACGAATCGGCAGCGACATTCACGACGGCGTGGGACAGGAGTTGACGGGCTTGCGATATTTGGCCACCGCGCACGTGGAATCGTTGGCCGAGCAGTCGTCCCCCGACGCAGCCGCGGCGCGGCGGATCTTGCAAGCCTTCGAAACGGTCCAGAAACATTTGCGTGGAATCATCAAGGATTTGGTTCCCGTGGAGGTGGACGAACAGGGATTCCTGGTCGCCTTGCAATCTCTTGTGGAGCGCACCAGCGACGCGCATGACGTCGAGTGCTCGTTTGAGTGCGAACAGCCGATCGCCATCGAAGACAATCTGCTGGCGACGCACGTTTATCGCATCGCACAAGAAGCGGTTAACAATGCTGTCCGGCATTCCTCGGCGGATCGCCTGGTGATCCGGATCGATGCGAACGATGGTAAGCTGAACTTGCAAATCGTCGATGACGGTGTGGGCATTGGCCCGGAACCATTTAAAAGAGCAGGCTTCGGCCTTCGCACGATGCGGTTTCGCGCGCACTTAATTGGCGCCCGCCTCACGATTGAGGCCCGCAATGAGGGCGGAACCTCCGTGACGTGCGAGGTTCCTACTCGACAGTCCGATTGAGATGCAACGCATTTAGCCGCGTCCCAGCCTAACACCCTCATCGGCGGCCGTTCGCCTTGGTACAATCAAGGCCACCAATCATCAAATCGAAAGGGTTTTGACGATGAAGTATGCACTGTTCGCATTTGCCACGTTTTTGTTGGCTCCCTGGCCCGCGCTGTTCGGCACCGACGCCAAGTCTGAACGGCCCAACGTCGTCGTCTTCCTCGTGGATGACATGGGCGTGATGGACACGTCGGTACCGTTTCTAACCGATGAGGCGGGCAAACCGATGCGGTATCCGCTGAACGACTATTACCGCACGCCGAATATGGAGCGACTGGCGGCTCGCGGGATTCGTTTCAACAACTTCTACGCAATGAGCGTCTGCTCGCCGACGCGCATTTCCATCCTGACCGGCCAGAACGCCGCGCGGCACCATACGACGAACTGGATTAATCCCGACAAAAATAACCGCGGTCCCTCCGGTCCGCCGCAATGGAATTGGCAAGGCTTGACGAGAGGCGACGTAACGTTGCCGCGGCTGCTGCAAACGGCCGGCTATCGCACGATCCACGTTGGCAAGGGGCATTTCGGGCCGCGCGAATTCGAAGGGGCCGAGCCGAAGAACCTGGGCTTCGACATCAACGTCGCCGGCTGTTCGATCGGAGCACCAGCGAGCTACTACGGCACGCAGAACTATGGGCAGGGTCAGAAGCAGAGAGCTTCCAGCGCCGTTCCGCACTTAGAAAAATATCACGGCACGGAGACGTTTCTTACTGAAGCCCTGACGATCGAGGCGAACGCTCACGTCGCCGAAGCGGTGAAAGCCGGCCAGCCATTTTTTCTGTACTTCGCACATTACGCCGTCCACGCGCCGTTCAATTCGGACCCGCGTTTCGCCGCGAACTACACGGACTCCGGCAAGCCCGCGCCCGCGCAGGCGTTCGCCACGTTGATCGAAGGCATGGACAAATCGCTCGGCGATGTTCTGGATCAGCTCGACGCACTTGGCGTGGCTGAGAATACGTTGATCTTCTTCCTCGGCGACAACGGCTCCGATGCACCGCTCGGTCATCAGCACGAGGTTGCGTGTGCCGCGCCGCTGCGTGGCAAGAAGGGAGCACATTATGAAGGCGGCATGCGAGTCCCCTTCATCGCCGCTTGGGCGAAGTCCAGCCGCGACGACCCGCATCAGGCACGTCTGCCCATTCCCGCCGCCGCCATTCAAGGCCAGCAGGCAGCGGTGCACGACCTGTTCCCGACGATTCTCGGATTGGCCGACGTCGCGTCGCCCAGTGGCCAAGTTGTCGACGGACTGCCGCTCGACACGCTGCTTTCCGGCAAGCCCGACACATTGCGCGAGGAGATTTTCCTGATGCACTACCCGCACGCGCCGCATCGCAGCGATTACTTCACCTGCTACCGGCACGGCGATTGGAAAGTCATCTACCATTACATCCCGTCGGCGGCTTCTGAAAACTCGCACTACCAACTTTACAATCTGGCGGCTGACCCGTTTGAATCGACGAATCTTGCCGTGTCCAACCCCGATCAACTGCGCCGGCTCATGCAGGAACTGGCCGCGAGCCTGGAACAACACGACGCCCTTTACCCCGTGGACAAAGACAGCAACGCGCCGCTGAAGCCGAAACTGCCATGATGTCGTTCGGGAATTGCGCAGTGCCCAGTACTCAGTAATTGGGCAGTGTCGCAACTTTGTGTTGCTGATGAGAATGAACGGAGGGTGGCTGGGGCTGAGTCCGCGAAGCCCCAGTACGTTGCAAGCTGGGGCTTCGCGGACTCAGCCCCAGCCACCCAAAGCTGCTCAGCAACACGATGTTCGGACACTACCAGTAATTGGTGCTCGTTACTTATAGAACTTCGTACTTAGAACTTCGTAATTCGTAATTCGTAATTCGTACTTCGTACTTCGTTCGACTCTCCATGCCCACAGTGGCCACCCATGCCCTCAATCCAAGTTCAAGTATCGATCGAGCAAATCGCCACCGCGGCCGAGATTTTGCGGCGTGGCGGTTTGGTCGCGTTTCCCACGGAGACCGTTTACGGGCTGGGGGCAGACGCGGAAAACGAAGACGCCGTGCGGCGCGTGTTCGCCGCGAAAGGGCGGCCGGCCGATCATCCACTCATCGTGCACGTGGCCAATGCCGAAAGTCTCGATGAATGGGCCAGCGACATCCCGGAGATCGCGTGGCGATTGGCCGAACAGTTTTGGCCGGGACCGCTAACGATCATTCTGAAGCGTAGCGAGCGAGTGCCGGAGATTGTCACCGGCGGATTGGCGACAGTAGGTTTGCGAGTGCCGTCACATCCGACCGCGCTGGCCCTGTTGCGAGCATTTGGCGGAGCCATCGCGGCGCCGTCGGCCAATCGCTTTGGACGAGTCAGCCCAACGACCGCCGCGCACGTGCGTGAGGAGTTGGGGGATGCTGTTGAAATGGTGCTCGATGGCGGCGCGTGCAACGTGGGGCTTGAATCGACGATCGTTGACCTGTCGTCGGGCGCGCCGACGATTCTCCGGCCGGGTGCGATTACACAGCAGGACTTGCAGCGCGTGCTGGATCGGCCGGTCTTGTACGGCGGCACCGATTCGCCGCGCTGCTCCGGGCGCTTGGAAAGTCACTATGCACCGCGTGCAACGGTCGAATTACTCGACTCGCAAGACATCGTCGATCGTGCGCTGAAGTTGAGCCGACAGCATCTGAAAGTGGCCGTGCTGTCAGGACACGCGCCGGTCGACTTGCCGCGCGACGTCGAACATCTTCCACTTTCGTCTGACGCGGAATCGTGTGCGCGGGATTTGTACTCGGCACTGCGCGAGGTGGACCGGCGAGCGTGCGACGTGGCGCTGGTGACGCTGCCCGAAGAAACGGGGCTCGGCGTGGCCATCGCCGACCGGCTACGCAAGGCGGGCGGCCCGCGAAACCGTAGCGAGGACGATTGATGTTCGACCCTTCGTACGTATTGCAGCAGACTGTGGAATACGTGCAGCGAACGCTGGCCGCCGACAGTTCGGGACACGATTGGTGGCACGTGTACCGCGTGTGGCAGAATGCGCTGCACATCGGCAGAGCGGAAGGAGCCGATCCGTGCGTGGTGCAATTGGCGGCGCTGCTGCACGACATCGCCGATTGGAAGTTTCACAACGGCGACGAGTCGGTGGGTCCGCAACGAGCCCGCGCGTGGCTGACGGAAATGCAAGTCGATCCGGCCACAATCGACCACGTGTGCGACATCATCGCGCATCTGTCGTTCAAAGGGGCCGGCGTGGCCACGACGATGTCCACACTGGAAGGACAAGTCGTGCAAGACGCCGACCGGCTGGACGCGATCGGAGCCATCGGCATTGCTCGCGCCTTTGCCTACGGCGGGCACGCCGGCCGCGCGATGTACGACCCCAACATCCCGCCCGAGCCGCACGATTCGTTCGCCGCTTACAAGAAAAACTCCGGCCCCACGATCAATCACTTCTATGAAAAACTGCTGCTGCTCAAAGACCGCATGAACACCGCCACCGGCCGCAAGATCGCCGCCGAGCGGCATCAGTTCATGCAGCAGTACCTGGATCGGTTCTTCGCCGAATGGAACGCAAATTGAGTGGCAACGTCGTAGGATGGACGCCCACGTCCGTCCCACTTCTTAATACCAAACCTATCTGGATTCTTAATACCAAACCTGTCTGGACGGACGTGGGCGTCCATCCTACGTGTATTGAGACAAAGCCTAGATGCGCTTACCTACCGCTTCGGCGATTTTGCGGCACAGGACCATGGTGTCTTCGAATTGCTTGAAGTTTAGTGATTGGTAGCCGTCGCTCAAGGCGCGCTCGGGGTCGGGGTGCACTTCCAGGATCAGGCCGTCGGCGCCGGCGGCGATGCTGGCGGCGGCCATGTCGGGGACCAGGTACGTGTGGCCCGTGCCGTGGCTGGGATCGACCACCACGGGCAAGTGCGTCTTGTGATGCAGGTACGCGACCGACGCCAGCGGCAGCGTGAAGCGCGTGTGCGACTCGAACGTGCGGATGCCGCGTTCGCAGAGCATCACGTTCGGGTTGCCTTGGTTCAGAATGTATTCGGCGGCCAGTAGCAGCTCTTCCATGGTCGCGGCGGGTCCGCGCTTCAGCAGCACGGGGCAGCGCGTGTTGCCCACCGCTTCCAGCAGCCGGTAGTTTTGCATGTTGCGGGCGCCGACCTGCAGCACGTCGGCGTATTCGGCCACCAGTTCGACGTCCTCCGTGGCCATCACTTCGGTGACCACGGCAAGGCCGGTTTCTTCGCGGGCTGCGGCCAGCAGCTTTAAGCCGACTTCCTTCAGGCCCTGAAAACTATACGGGCTGGTGCGCGGCTTGAACGCGCCGCCGCGCAGCCCTGTGGCGCCGGCCGCCTTGACCAATTTCGCCGTGCTGATGATTTGCTCTTCGCTTTCTACCGAGCAGGGACCCGCAATTATGCCCAGCGAACCCGCGCCCACACGCAAGTCGCGGACGACTACCTGTGTCGATTCGGGCTTCACCTCGCGGCTGGCGACTTTGTACGGGGCCAGAATCGGCACGACTTCCGCGACGCCCGAGCCGCTCTCCAGCGCCTGCTTTGTCTCCTCCCGCTTTTCACCGATCGCGGCAATCACGGTCCGCTCGGTTCCCACAATCACATGGGACTTCAGCCCAAACGATTCGACGCGTTCCACCATGTGATCGATCTGCTCCTTGGTGGCGCCTTTTTGCATTACGACAATCATCGAAAATAGCTCCTTAATAACAGGGGTTGGTTGAAGTTTCTGGATCATGGTTTGAACTCTGGCGAACGGCATGCGTCAGCTTGCCGGTTACCGTGGGGCTCACGCCCCACGTTCGCCAGCTCACGCAGCACCAACAAAAAAACCCCGTGACCGGTTCGGGTCACGGGGCTGGTGTTTCTTTCACACGCGCTTCGGATTTTGGTTACAAACCTCCTCCGACCCCATGACCGTGGGGGCTAAAGAAGTAAAACCAAAAGTAACCGAAGTACGAAGATTGCATGCCGCTATTATGCCTGTCGCGCACGGGTTTGCAAGAGGGCTGGCGGCGATGCGTGCTCGCGGTCACTTTCGCCAGCGCTGCAGCAGGCCGTTGGCTGCCAACACAAACCCGATGGAAAGACTTGCCCAGCCGAGCCACCGGGGAGGCGTCACGACATGGCGCGGCGAGGCGGTGTCGATCATGATCTGCCGCACCGCGCCGCGCGCCGATTCCGCGGGCGGCCCCGTCCAATTTGCCAACACACGCGTCGTGTTGGAACTCAGCACAAACGACTCGGTCACCCGCAAGTGTGAGCCTAGCAGCAGGAACAGAATCCCCGCATAGATGTAGTGCAGCGAAACGTCGGATTTCTTCATGCCCCAAAGCTTAGAAAGTTCCGGCCGACGCGAGAATAGCGATCGCGGGCGTGGCCAGACGTAAATCGTCTAACCGCAGGCCCAGCGGTGAAACGAGGAGTACGAAAACGTGGCGCGGCAATTTGGGTGAACATGTGTTCCGGTTCTGGCGCAACAAAAATACCGTGACGGGAAAAATTGGTCTTGCAAATCGACGCCCGTCTGTGAACGATAAAGGTACCGGTTCGCACTTACGCGGTGCGACGGACTAGAGGCCCGCTGGTAGGTCGTCTCTGGCAGTTCGGCTGACGCGGGGTGGTTCTAGTTGGAAAGGAGGTGGTCTAGTGAATTATTTCTGTAGTAGCCAGCGAGGTGGCTCCGCCTGATGGCAGTCGGCGGGCTGCTCGAAAGGCAGCCACCATCTCGTGCGGATCACTACACGATCCGAAACGAGTCACAAGGCCCGGTCGCCGCAAGGCACCGGGCCTTGGTCTTTCTTGACGGGCCGGCCCACTCGCATCGAGAGGCAATACGCCCATCTGTGGTTGGCGGGTGCTAGCCTTTGACCACGCCGATTGGCCGCATGCGGGCGACTTTGGTGGCTAGGTTCGCCTTGTGCACCACGTCAACGACCAGGCTGCACGTCTTCGGCGATGGCTAGTGTGATTGGCGGCGTTCAAGCCTTGTGGGTTAATTGATCGGCCCGCTCAATTTGCTGCTGCAGATACTCGACCGCCTTGCGCAATTGTGGATCGGCGATCGATGACGGCGAGTCGGATTCGCCACTGTCCGGAGTTTTCGAAGTCGAATCGTTGGGCGTTGGCGAAGTGCTCTCTGGTGTGGAGGTTCCCGTGCGAATGATGTCGCGCTGCTGGCGGTCCTTGAGGACTTGCTCGAACTCGTCGTCGGTTAGGATGACTTCAAATCCTTCGTCGGGCCGCACGCCCCAGTCATCGCTTTCGCTTTCGTCTTCGTTACGATGGATGTCTTTGCCGCTCGGACGCCAGTAGCTGGCCGTCGTCAACTTCAACGCGCTGCTGCCGCCTTCCAGGCGAATGACGTTTTGTACGGTGCCTTTGCCCCACGTGCGCTGGCCCACGACGATGGCCCGCTGTTGTCCGTCCTGAATGTTGTCCTGCAAGCATGCGGCCACGATCTCGCTGGCGCTGGCCGAGTAGCGGTTGACGAGCACGACCATCGGAATCTGTGGATCGATGATCGTGCCGGGCGACGCCGTGAAGCGGCTCTTCACCTCGCCGCCGCGCCCTTTCGTCCGCACGATCTCGCCATTGTCAATGAACAAGTCGCACATGTCCACGGCCGACTTGAGCAACCCGCCGGCGTTATTGCGCAAATCCAGAATCAAGGCGTCGATCTTCAGATTCTCATCGCCGAGCGCCCGCTTCAATTCCTCGACCGTGCGTTCACCGAACGTCGTCAGCCGCATGTAGCCGATGCGCGGATGCTGTTCCAGGACGAAGTTCCAAGAATCGTCCGCCCGCCGTGTGTCGCCCAAGACCGATTCGGTTTGGATGTTTGCCCGCTCGATCGTGTACTGTTCCGGCTGCTGTTCGCCGGTGTGCCGAACGGTCAGATTAACCGTCGTGCCCGGCTTGCCCTTGATCAACGGCACGGCATCTTGCAAGGCCATGCCCTCGGTGCTCTGGCCGTCGATTTCCAAAATTGTATCGCCCGCCCGCAGACCCGCTTTGTATGCCGGCGTGCCGACGACGGGGCTGAGCACCGTCATGCGTTTCGTATCGGGATTCAGCTCGACCACGATGCCGATGCCGCCGAATTCTTGATCCAGACTTTCGGTGAATTGCCGGAAATCTTCCGGGCTGATGTAGTTAGAGTACTGATCCAGCCGCTGCACCATGCCGTCCATCGCGCCCTCGAACAGATCGCGTGGATTCACTTCTTCGACGTAGTTGTCTTTGATGATTTGAATCGCGCTGGCCAGTTCCACCGCGTCGCGGTTGCGTTCGGTCTTGAAGTAACAAGCCAGCGAAACAACGGCCGAAACCAGAATGATCGTCAAATTGCGCGGCGGCATGGCGTAAATCTCTCCCGAACGATGATGAGTCGAAGCGGTACTACTCTAAAACGAACATCAAAGTGGAACATCGCACCAGACTCTATCGTAACGGGCAGTTTCACGAACGCAAAGCCAGGCGATCCGGCCGAAGAAATTGTTCGCTGTGCGGAGCAAGAGAGTGTAGACTGGATAGTGATGGGAACGCGCGGCCAAACGCCCACGCCTGGTCGCGTGATGGATAGCGTCGCCGAAGCCGTGGCGCGCGGCGCCCCGTGTCCGGTGATCGTTTTCGAATAACCTCAGCGAGTCCATTCGGCCGCCGAATAGACGAGCGACAGGAGCCAGCATGAAACCGCCCAAAGGAAACGCCATCCTGCGGCTGCGGTCGTTGCGCGTGTCCGACGCCATGACCAAGAGTGTCGTCCAGGTGGCTGCCAATCAAACGTTAGGCGAAGTCGCCAAGGCTTTCGCGGAACATCACATCTCGGCGGCCCCGGTCGTTGACGAGCAAGGCCGTTGCTTGGGGATTCTCAGCGCTACGGACTTTCTCAGTCACGACGCTCCGTCGCTGGAACAACCGGTCGCCGACTACATGACTCCGGCCGTGAAGTCCATCGCACCCGCCGCGCCGCTGCTGACCGCCGCCGCAACCATGTGCGCTCAACATATCCATCGCTTGCCCGTGCTCGATGAATTCGGAAGCGTGGTAGGTATGCTCAGCACCATGGATGTCGTCGCCGCGCTGCTGAACGCCATCGAAGAAATGGACGCCGGTCTATGATCCGATGTAGGCCGGATTGCCAATCCGGCCGACATAAGAAATCACTGCGGATTTAGTAGTGCGTCGCGGTGTTAAACGATTCACTCACCACACACACGCTCGCAGAAACACGACATGAAAACACGCTTGCAACAAGCGCTCATTGTCTCTTGCTTTGTCACGCTATGTTTCGCCGTTGCCGGGTTCGTGGTCATCGGCCGCGCTGGCGACGAACCGGCGCCTTCCAATGCACCGACCGAAATCGATGCGTTGAATTACGACCAACTTCGCACGGGCGACAGCGACGGGCGGCGGATTGTGGTGCCGACGAATCAGGTGCTGTCGCCGGCGGGCCGGCAAGTGGCGTTTAGCGGGCGGCCGACGGACGTGGCGCTCAGTCCTGACGGGCGCTGGCTTGCGGTGCTTGATCGCAATCACGTGATGACGATCAATCCCGAATCGGGCGACATCGTCTCGCGCGTGTCGCACGCCAGCGGCAGTTACGCGGGGATCGTGTTTACGACAAACGGCAAGCGGCTGTTGGCCTCGAACATTCGCGGTTCGATCGGCGTGTTCGACGTGGCAGAAAACGGCACTTTGAAAGCATTGACGCCGATCAGCCTGCCGGTTCCGCAGAGCGTCGCGGGTGAGAACGTCGCTAACAGTCCGACAGGTCCGCAGTCGCCGAACAAGCAGCCGGTGCCGCCCGGCGCCGATGCGAAGAATGCTCTGCCCACGGGACTCGCAGTCGATGCGGACGGCAAGAGGCTGTGGGCCGCATTGAATCTGCGGAACTCGCTGGCTCAAATCGATCTGGCCAGCGGCAAAGTGGTGCGTGAGATTCCGGTGGGCAACGCGCCATACGGCGTGGTGCTCGTTGGCGGCCGCGCTTATGTCAGCAACTGGGCGGGCCGGCATCCGGGTGCGAAGGATACGGCGGCGGCGTCCGGCAGCGGCTCGCCCGTGCGAGTCGATCCGAAACGGTTCATCGCGTCGGACGGCTCGGTGTCGGTTGTCGATCTAAAAGCGGGTCAAGAGTTGAAGCAGATCGTCGTCGGCCTGCATCCGTCGACCATCATCGCCACGCCCGATGGCCGCTTCGTCCTCGTGGCCAATGCGAACAGTGACACGGTGTCGGTGATCGACACATCGAGCGCCGCGGTGATCGAAACCATCTCCACTCGCCCCGCGGAGAAGTTGCTGTTCGGCAGCGCCCCCAACGCTCTGGCCGTCAGCGATGACGGGAAGACGCTGTACGTTTCCAATGGCACCAACAACGCCATCGCGGTGATTCAACTGGTGCCGGGCAAGAGCCGGCTGCTGGGCTGCATTCCCACGGGCTGGTATCCGGCGGGCGTGGTGCTCGACAGCCGCCGCAACTCGCTGTACGTGGCCAACGTCAAAGGAGTCGGCTCGCGAAACTTGGATTGGAAAGGCGATCGCAAGGTGAACGGCAAGCAAATCTACGGGTTCAACTCACACGATTACTTGGGCACCGTGTCGCTGATTCCGCTGCCCACGGCCGAGCAACTGGCCGCGCACACGCGCACGGTGCTGGCCAACAACCGCCTGACAGAATCGATCAGTGCCCTGGCCCCGCCGCGCCAAGACGTGCCGCCGCGGCCGGTTCCCCAGCGGCATGGCGAACCGTCGGTCTTCAAGCACGTGCTGTACATCATCAAAGAGAACCGCACGTACGACCAGGTATTCGGCGACATCGAGCGCGGCGAGGGGGATCCGGACCTGTGCATCTACGGCCGCGAAGTGACGCCGAACCATCACAAGCTGGTCGACGAGTTTGTGCTGCTGGACAATTTCTACTGCAGCGGCACGCTCAGCGCCGACGGGCACCAGTGGACCAACGAAGCCTACGTGACCGACTACCTGGAAAAGGCATACGGCGGCTGGCCGCGCAGCTATCCATATTTTGGCGGCGACGCGATGGCGTATGCCAGCAGCGGCTTCATTTGGGACAACATGCTGGCCCACAACAAAACGCTGCGCGTGTACGGCGAGTTCGTCACGGCCACGATTCGCTGGAAGGACGCGGCGAAGAAAGCAGCGCCGACGTTCCTGGATTGCTATCGCGATTTCGTCGACGGGCGCGACGCGATCGACATCCGCGCGACGGCCACCGTGAAGTCGATCCAGCCGCACATCTGCCCCACGGCGATCGGATTTCCCAGCATCGTGCCCGACGTGCATCGGGCCGATCAGTTCATCCGCGAACTGAAGGAATTCGAACAGCAAAACAGCCTGCCGAACTTCATGATCATGCTGTTGCCCAACGACCACACGGCCGGCACGCGGCCCGGCATGCCCACGCCCGCGGCGACGGTGGCCGACAACGATCTGGCGTTGGGCCGAGTGATCGAAGCGGTCAGCCACAGCAAATTCTGGCGCGACACGTGCATCTTCGTCGTGCAGGACGATCCGCAAAACGGCTTCGACCACATCGACGGGCATCGCACTGTGGCGATGGTCGTCAGCCCCTACACGCGCCGCAAGGCCCTGGACAGCACGCACTACAACCAGACCAGCATGGTGCGCACGATGGAGTTGATTCTGGGCTTGCCGCCGATGAATCAGTTCGACGCCTCGGCCACGCCGATGGCAAGCTGCTTCACCGACAAACCGGACTTCGCGTCGTACAAAGCGGTGCCCAACAACATCCCGCTTGACCAGATGAACCCGCCGCTCTCGCAAATCCGCGACCCGCGGCAGCGGCACTGGGCCGAAGTCTCGCTGCGTCTGCCGCTGGACGACATCGACGAGGCCGACGAAGACACGCTCAACCGCATCCTCTGGCACGCCGCCCGCGGCCGCGACGACACCTATCCCGCCTGGGCCGTGCTGGCGGATGAGGATGACGATGATTAAAAGCGGCACGTCAAAAGAGTCGCCAAGCCAAACCACTCGCCAAATTCCACCGACGCGCCCCACTTCCTCCAGAATCAACACACGGCCATCATCTAGATACCCAGTACCTCACGGGCCTTATCCAATATTCCAGCGCCAGCGCAAACTATTTCTTGCAAACTGAGGTGGTGACCAAAATCCGGGCGCGCCTGGGGCTTATTTTGGAAGGGGTTGTTGGTTTCGAATTGAATTCCAATTCTCCGCGCTAGTTTTCCGCATCAGCCCCTGATACAATCTCCAAGAACCGCCAAGTTCGCCTCCCGCTTGCTAGGCGGCTCTGTTCAACGAGGTTTTATCGCCCATCGCTCGAAGACTTGTGACGAGCGATAAAACCCTACACTTTATCGCGCATAGAAGCCACAATGTTTAGACGTATCGCTTACGCGTTCGCCATCGGATTACTCGCTGGCTGCAATTCCCAAACAAACGATTCCGTGGTTCCCCCATACACGGCACCGGCGCCAAACAACGATGTTGATCACATTGTGGACAGCCTCGCTCGTATGCAAATGGCTAAGACTGAGCATGATCGATTTGCCGCTGCTTGGCCCATTGTTCTTGCAAATGCAAAAAAATCAGACACTTGTCAACTGGACACTGGCGCTCCCGTGTCTCTGTCACTTGAATTGGCATCGGATCCACATGATTGGTCATTGTGTGTCGCTACTCGCAATATTACCGATGGTGTCGCTCCGTCAACAATACGAATTGAACTCGCAATCTTCGTCGCCGCAATCCCGTGGAAGCCAACGAAGGATGCCAGTTTCAACGGATCGTTTCGTAGATTCGGTGATGGGGAATCCGACTTACTAGAATGGCACCTTGAAGACAATAGCAACGAGACCGTGCAACAATTGGCTTTACGGTTCCGATTGAAATCCCATTGAACTGGCAGACGAAGTAAGCACGATAACCATTGCTTGAACAGAAGCGGGGGCTTACGGCTAGTTTAAAAGTAACGTCTAACCCCGCCGTTCGGTTACGCTGGATGTTATGTGCCTAAACCAATCGCACGCGAAAAGATGATACTGCACTGTCCACGACGACTGATTGCCACGATCGTGCTCGCTGTCACCGTCGCATGTTGTTCCGCGTGCTCGAATTCACCCGATGACCGTCAATCACAATCGCCAAGAGTCGATTCTGACGCCAAACCACACAGCAAACCTTCTGATTCTTCGTCGGCACTGCTCGCGTACGAAATCATCAAACGCGAAGAAGTCCCGATCAACAAGCTCGTTTATCGGCTGCGGCTCGATTTCATTGATGGCAATCGCCTGCCAGCCGAAGATGACTTGGCGGCAATATCACATCACCTCAAACAGTCCAATCCGGGATTTGAAAGCGTATTCGTGTATTGTTATATGCGCGGCTATGATTCGGACCGTCACCAACCGTTCGCCGGTGCTCACCATATTCTTGATGGCAAAATGAAGGTCGATATTCACACGCAGCCGATTCCGCCGTCCGGCGAAACGGAAAAATATGGGCTCACTGAAAGCCAGCGCAAACAGTTGTATCACAACCTTATCGCGCTTGATCGCGAATCCCTCGACTGGGAAAATGATGATCGCCTCGAATCAGAACGCTTACACATTTTCAAGAAATACGGAATTCAAAAGAACCTTTACTGGGAAATCGCGGACGAGAGTTCAAAAAGGGCGCAACCGGTGTCCCGCTCGTCTGCTAGCGTGCGATTTCTCGGCGTTTTTGCTTGATGACGGATGAGAAATCCTGAAAATCGAGACTGAAAGGCAAATGGAATATCGAGCGTGGCGTTGTGATATTTGAAAACCAAGAAGGGTCGGCCGATATTTCTTGCGGTCCTACACAACCACATATCGACGGAATAGCAAAAACGCCGAGAAACGAGGCAGCTAGCACCTAAGCGGATGACCGGTTGCGCCC
>JBGTKH010000330.1:0-10358 GCA_041744735.1 Pirellulaceae bacterium
GCCGCCGGCGGCTAGCGCCGTCGGCTCACATTGGACGGATGTCCCTGCCGATATCGCTGCATTGATCGATCAGGCAAAACAGCTTCTCCACGAAGCCCTCGACCGCTGGCACAACCTGCGCGATCCGGTACCGACGGAAGACAACAACTTCAAGCTCGACGGCAAAGAGTACAACTACCGCGCTGCCGAGACGCATCAAGTGCTGGTTCAACTCGAACGCGGTATACTGACGCGATATCCGCTCAAACGGACAAACGAAGCAGAACATGAATCCGAGGAAGACGACGCAATGACATCAACGACGCGTGATCAGGTGTTCGTCAGCTCCAGCCATCCGGACAAGGCTTGGCTGGAGAAGCTGCAAAAACATTTGAAGCCGTACGTGCGAAATGCCACGCTTTCCGTTTGGGATGACACGCAGATTGGAACGGGCAAAAAGTGGAAGGACGAAATTCGCAAGGCGTTGGCCTCGGCGAAGGTGGCCGTGCTGTTGGTCAGCCCGGATTTCCTGTCCTCCGATTTCATCGCCGAACACGAATTGCCGCCGCTGTTGCAAGCCGCGGAAAAGGAAGGCCTGACGATCGTTTGGGTGCCCGTGAGCGCGAGTTCGTACACCGAAACGGAAATCGCAGATTACCAAGCAGCGCATGCCCCGTCGCAGCCGCTGGATACGCTCACGCCAGCGGAACAGAACAAAGCTCTCGTCGAAATCTGCAAAAAGATCAAGGCTGTCGTAAACCCTTAACCGGCTCGTCGCATCCAGCCTCGCCGAGCGCGGCGAGCTTAATGATGCAGACGCGTGAGGAGTCCTTGCGTTCAGGGCAGATAGATTCGGCCCGTTCCTTGGTACCTGTCAATGTCTAAGAGTCGTTCGAGTAATTGTTCCGCCACCACTTCCGCGTAGCTCCGGTCTCGCAGAATGCGTTCGGGATTGGCCAAGGTGAGGACCGGCAAACTGCTGGGTGTGGTCTGCTGCTGAATTGTGGCTTCCAGAGAAGTTATTGTCCGCCAAGATGCCCAGCACCTTCCGGCTCCCGTTGTTGAATCTCGGCCAACTTTTGCTGCAGCCGATCGCGCGACGCTCGGAACTTTTCGAGCAACTCCGGCGGGTTGCCTTTTTGAATTCTGGCCATGATCTCCTGAAAGTCGGCCTCGACATCGGCGCGGTGGCCGTCGATGTAATCCATGGCGGCCTGAACCTGCTGCGAAGACAAGCGAAACAGGCCCGCGATCGCCGTTGCGTGCCAGCCCGACTGGAGGTATTCGAAGACATCGTAAACTGTGATGCGCGCGCCTTCAATTTCAGGCCCTCGGCCTCGATCGTGAATTCGCGCTTGCATGTCGTTCGCTCCTGAAGGTACGACCGATCTCCTTTTGGCAATTATAGCAACTCGATTTGACAAGCGGAGCCTGAGAACGAAACACTGACGTCGTTCGACGCAACTGGCCAAGATCGCATTTTCTCGCAGGCCGTTGACGGCACAGGACAGGTGAGTCAGCGGTTTGCCGATGGCGTTCTGGATCAGGCCGTAGCCGGCATGAAACACATTGGCCATGCCTTCCAGCAGCGAGCGGATCATGTGAGCCGGCGTCATGTTCTCGGAGGACGCGCCGGTCCAGCGTGAACGTGGGCATTGATTCTCCGGGGATGTAGGTGTAACGTACAGGAAGCCTCACTAAAAGGGACCGCCATGTCCTCGCCATTTCCTGGGATGAATCCGTACTTGGAGCAAGAGACGGTCTGGCACGATTTCCATGAAAGCTTTATGCCGGTGGCACGGGAACTACTCACGGCAGAAGTCCGCCCACATTACATCGTGAAGATCGACGAGCACGTTTACATTCACGAACTTCCCGATGAGCCGCGGACGTTCATGGGACGTGGCGACGTGACTGTGGCCCAGCGAGATGAGCGATCCGTAGCAGCGTCCGCCGCCACGCTTCAAGCTCCGTCGCGCGTGCGGCTGCCGGCGGTGGACCTGGAGCACTTGTCGTTTTTGGAGATTCGCGATCGCCAGAACATGCGTATCGTGACCGTCATCGAACTGCTTAGTCCTTCCAATAAACAGCCCGGACCTGATCGCGAGCAGTACGTCGCCAAGCGTTCTCAGTTGCTGCACAGTGCCGCCCACTTTGTCGAGATCGACTTGCTGCGAGGCGGGCCGCGGATGCCGATGGAGCACCTGAAGCCGTGCGATTACTACGCGCTGGTGAGCCGCGTGGACGAGCGCCCCCAGGCCGGCGTGTGGCCGATGCAGATAGCTGATCCGTTGCCGATCGTTCCCATCCCGCTCGTGGCTCCGCACCCCGATGCCAAGCTCAATTTGAAGGCGGTCCTAGATCGAGTGTATGACGCCGCCGGTTACGAGGACTATATCTATCTTGGAGAACCCCGTCCACCGTTGACCGCGGAACAGAATCATTGGGCTCGGCAATTCGTTCCGAGCTAACCCTAGGCCGCCGCGGAACTCCAGCGGAAAGCCGACGTTTCCATAGCCTTTGACGCGAGGCATTCCCTTCGATCACACCAGCATCATCCGCACTCTATTCGAGCAATTGGATCTCGACAACGACGGCCGGAACTACCTGACCGCTCGCGACCAATGCCGCTTTTCGAGTTCCTTCCGCTTGGCGGCGTGATCGGGTAGGCTGGCGAAGTTCAGTTGATGAGCGGCGAGCTTGTGATTCAACTGGGCGGCGACTTCGGCCGCTCGATGTTCGGTGAGGATTCCGTGTGGATTGTCGTTTAGATGGACCACTCGTCCTCTATTTCAGAGACATGCTATGACAAAAGAAACCAAGGGAACGCGTAACATGCGTCGAGAATTCCGCTATCGATTTGCAGCACGTTCTGTAATTTCAATTTTGTCCTTCGTCTTCGCTCTGTTGTTAGCTGGACCGGTTTCGTTGTCCGCCGCTGAGCGTCCCAACGTGGTGATCATTTACGGCGATGACGTGGGATTTGGGGACCTTGGTGTGAATGGGGCGACGATGATCCCTACGCCCAATCTCGACCGGCTTGCGGCAGAGGGACTGAACTTTACCGATGGGCACTGTCCCGCCTCCACTTGCTCCGCCTCGCGCTATGCCATGCTCACCGGCATCCTGGCGCATCGCAAGAACATCCGCGTGCTGGGGCCGACTTCGCCGATGCCAATCACGGCGGACGATTACACGCTGCCGAAAGTTTTTAAGGATGCAGGCTACGCCACCGCCGTGGTCGGCAAGTGGCACCTTGGTCTTGGAACGCCTGGCGTTCCGACCGATTGGAATGGGGCTGTTAAACCTGGGCCGCTGGAGATCGGTTTCGACTACTGCTTTCTGCTTCCCAACACGAACGACCGTGTTCCGTGCGTCTATCTGGAAAATCATCGTGTCGTCAATCTAAATCCTGAAGATCCAATCTTCCTTGAGAAGAAGAACGACCCTCGCTCGACGGAATACCCCAACGGCCGCAAGAACCCAGAGGCCATGACCTACTACAAGAGTTCCCACGGGCACAACGAGACCGTGATCAACGGGATCGGCCGCATCGGCACCATGTTTGGCGGCAAGTCCGCTCTCTGGAACGACGAAACGATGGCCGATGAGTTCATCGGCCGCACGCGGAAATGGCTGGACGCTCACATGAAAGAGAAGCCCAAGCAGCCGTTCTTTCTCTACTTCTCCTCGCAAGACATCCACGTCCCCCGCACTCCGCATCCTCGCTTTCACGGCAAGAGCGAACTGAGCTACCGCGGCGATGCCATGGTTCAGCTCGACTGGTCCGCGGGCGAGGTCATGAAGATGCTCGACGAACTCGGGCTGACTGAAAACACCATCGTCATCTTCTCCTCAGACAACGGTCCCGTGTACGACGACGGCTATGACGACGGCACGACCGTGCACACCGCGACGCAGGAAGTCGATTGCGGTCACGACGGCTCCGGTCCGTATCGCGGCGGAAAGTATCAAATCTATGAAGGTGGCACGCGAGTCCCGTTGATTGTCAGGTGGCCGAGCAGAATCAAAACCGGCACTTCCAAGGCGCTCGTCACACACACCGACTTTATCGCGTCCTTTGCGAGTCTCCTGGGCATGACGCTTCCAGAAGGCGCCGCGCCCGACAGCCAGAACGGTATGGCGGCACTTCTCGGCGAGGACCTACAAGGCAACTCGTACATCATCGAAGAAGCCAGTGGCTACGCCCTTCGCGCCGGCGACTGGAAACTCGTTCGCAATTCTGCCCAGTCGAACGAAGGCAACGAGGGCTCCAAAAATGACGCTGCAGCCGGTTCGCGGTACGAACTCTACAACCTTTCCGACGACATCGGCGAACAAACCGACGTCGCGAAACAGCAACCCGGAAAGGTCGCAGAACTCAGCCCTATTCTGGAAAGAATTGTGCAGGGAGCTGGCGCTCGCGAGACGTTCCAATCCGTCCAGAATCAGTAAGGCAAGTCCGGCTTATTAATTTACTCGTAGCCGAAGTCGCCAGACTTTGGAGGATCGGCCAAACTCTGGCGAGTTCGGCTACGCTGATTGGTACGTCCTTTTCCGGGACTTGCCTAACGACTCGACTCCTGATCCGGGATCTGCACAAATCAGGAGCGTTGGTTGAAGCGCAATCATCGCATCTGGCCGAAACTCGCCTCGCCGGAAGACCGCCTTAAAACCTGCTTTTGATCGACGTAACCTGTTGACAGCATAGGCGCCTAGCTCGACAGGCCCCTAGCCGGATTGAATCCGCCGCGGGGACTATTACACAACTATTACAAACCCGGAACACTGCTGTAACTGAGTTCGTGCCGATAGGGCTTACAATTCCGTGTTCGATGACTGAACCAGCGGCGGCTGACAGCGACACATGGTCGCCATCCGTCGCCGGAACATTGACACGCTACACCGGCCCCGCGCCGGTGAAAACAACCCAGGAGAGCACGGCTCATGGCTACCGTAACCAGAGACATCTTGATTGACAAACGGCCGGTTTCGCGGCTATCGACGTTGACGCCGCTCGTACCACACGTGACGGAGGATACACCTCTGGCGATCGTCGACGTGGCGGCTTCCCACAAGCACGTCGAAGTCAAGCACAGCAGCCCGCCGAAAACCCGCCGCGAACGCTTGATGCCCGACGGGATCAATTGGCCGATCATGGGCTGGATCGCGGTGTTGCACTTGGGGGCGTTGGCCGCACCGTTTACCTTTAGCTGGCAAGGGCTGGTGCTGGTGTTCGCGTTGCACTGGTTGACCGGCGGCATCGGCATCTGTCTGGGCTATCACCGGCTGTTCACTCACAGCAGCTTTTCGACGTACAAGCCGGTGCGATGGCTGATCGCGTGGATTGGCGGCTTGGCGGGCGAAGGCGGAGTGATCGACTGGGTGTCCAACCACCGCAAGCATCACGCGCTGAGCGATCAAGAGGGCGACCCGCACTCGCCTCATGACGGTCCCTGGTGGAGCCACATGTTCTGGTTCGCGCGAAAGCTGACACCGGAAATCTACAACGCACACATCAACCGCTGGGTGCCCGATCTGCTGAAGGACCCCGTGCTGCGATTTCTGGGTCATACGTTTTTGCTGTGGCACTTTGTGATCGGCAGCGTGTTGTTCGGCGCGGGCTATCTGGCCGGCGGCATGTACATGGGCTGGTCGTTTTTGGTGTGGGGCCTGTTTGTGCGGTTGGTGTTGGTGCTGCACTCGACGTGGTTCGTCAACTCGGCCAGTCACATGTGGGGCTACATCAACTACAAAACCACCGACGACAGCCGCAATAACTGGTGGGTCGCCCTAATCACCTACGGCGAAGGCTGGCACAACAATCATCACGCCTATCCGCGCATGGCCAATCACGGTCATAAGTGGTGGGAATTCGACATGACGTTCCGGACGATCCGCCTGATGCAGCGATTGGGCTTGGCCTGGGACGTGGTGGACTACAAACGCAAGCCACAATCCTCGCCGGCAGGAATCGAAAGTTCTTCGCCAGCCCGTCGCAGTCGGCAGCCCGAAGATGGCCGCACCGAGCGAGCGTCGCAGCTTCGCAAGGGGCGCGATGCCGCACGGGTTGCTCCCAGCCACACGTTGTAACCACTGCCGTTTCAGGATGGCTGTCTGAACGCGAATCGCTCCCTGCGACGTATTCAAGGGTAACAGCGTTCGTTGCAGGGCGAGACTTCTAGCTCTCTGGATCGCCGGCGTCCGCCACAAAGCGATAACCGGTGTCGCGGATGGTGAGAAAATGACGCGGCTCGGCCGGGTTCGGCTCGAACGTCTTGCGCAGCCGCCGCATAAATTGGTCGGGGGCTCGCGTGTTCATGTGGCCCGGCATGCCCCAGACATTTTCCAGCAGTTCCTCGCGCGGGATCACACGGCCTTCGTTTTCCACGAAGTACTGCAGCAGCTTCATCTCTAGCTTCGTCATCCGGACGACTTGCTCGCCGATGGTGATTTCAAACGTATTAAAGTCGATTTTCGCGCCGGCGAACTCGTACGTGTCGACGGTCACGGGCTGTTCGACGCGGCGCTTCGCGCGGCGGTCGTACAACGTCAGCAGGTTTTTGACACGGGTGAGCAACTCGTCGAGATCGAACGGCTTGTTCAAGTATTGATCGGCACCCACGTCGAAGCCGCGCGTGCGGTCTTCGGTCAGCGTGCGGGCCGTCAGAATCAGCACCGGGATGTCGTGGCCGCCGGCCCGCAACGCCTCGCACACCGCGTAGCCGCTCATGCCGGGCAGCATCAGATCCAGGATCACCAGATCGACGCCATTCGACTGCTCGTCGAACATGCGCAGCGCCGCCGGCCCGTCGCCCACCGTTGTGACACGATAGCCCTCGGCCTGCAGATTGAATTTGATGCCGATCGCCAGGTGCTGTTCGTCTTCGACGACCAGAATGTGCTTGTTCTTATGCATATGTCGTGCGACGAGATTCTAAAGCGGCGACGAGTCACCGCACTCCAAAATGTCCTTAACCAAACGTCAAGCGACTTCCGCTTCCTTGGGCGGTAGGATCGATTTGGTTTGTATCGTCGGCACCGCAGCCGCGCGGCCGGGCAATTGAACTTCAAACATCGTCCCTGTCCCGCCTTTGACATCATGCACGCGCACGCTGCCGCGCAGCCGGCTGACCAGCGTGCGGACGATATACAGACCCAGTCCCGTGCCCGGCGTATCGCGCTCCAACTCTTTTCCCAAGCGCACAAACCGCCCAAAGATTTTTCGGCGCAGTTCGTTCGGGACGCCGCGGCCGTTGTCTGCAATACGAGTAACCGTGCGGTCGTCGTCCGCCATTCGTAACGTCACGTTGACGCGCGGTTCGGAACCCGCGTACTTCACCGCGTTGTCGATCAGGTTGCGAAAGATCAAGTCCAAGTCGACTCGCGCCGCGTGCACCACGCACGGTTCGACGTCCAGAGTCACGGTATCCGCGGGCACATGATATCGCAGGCAAGTGGTCTCGGCGCATTGCCGCAGTACGTCGGTCAGTTCCACGTCCTCGAGCTCGCTGGCGATGCGTGCCCTTTCGAGCCGCGCGGCGTCCAGCAAATGGTTGATCAGTTGATCCAGCCGCTCGACGTCTTCGAGCATATAGCGGCAAAAACTCTCCCGCTCCTCATCACTCACCTGATGCCGCGTCAGCGTCTGCAGGTACAGCTTGAGCGACGCAATCGGCGACTTTAACTCGTGGGTCACGCTGTCGATAAAGTTCGATTGCCGGCGATTGAGATTAAAGGCCTTGACTGTCAGGGTCAGGTACATGATCACACCGACCAGCACGAACACCAAAAACGCCGAACCGACCGACAGCAGAATCCAATAGAACCCCTGCAGATTCCGGTCCGACAGCGCCCCGAACACCGCCAACAAAACCCAGCCGACCAGGATCGCCACCAACAGCACGATCATGACCACGCCCAGCGTAATCGGCCAACTTAAGGATCGTCGCGGGAACATAGCCGGTACCAAACAGCTCGGGGCGTGGAATAGGGACAAATGCGATTGACTTCGTTGAGCATAGTGACCGGTTGCGGCGACCGTCAAGCAATGGTTGTTGGACCAGAGCGGTCGGTGCGGCTGTGTTGACCATGCATTCGCACGGCGAAGTCGCCGCGCAATGGAGAGCCAAAAATCCTAAAGCCGTAACGAGTTATCGCACTCCAAAACTAAAAGGCCGCTAGCGGTGGCCAAAGCGGGCTGCCTGGGCTGCGATGTCGACGCCGACAAGCTGGCTCCATGCGGCGAGCAGCGAGCGGAACACATCGCCCGGTGTGCCGCTGCCGATGGGGCGGCCGTTTAGTCGCACGACGGGCAGCAGGCAGGGGGATGTGCTGCTCAGGATCACTTCGTCGGCCGCGGCCACGTCGTCGGGCGACAGATCGTGCTGCACGAAAGGAATGTTCAGCGCGGCGGCCAATTCCTCGAGCACCGCCATGCTGATGCCGGGCAGAATCTTTTCACGCGGCGGCGAGGTCAAACCTTCGTCGCGGCGATAGATCACTACGTTGGCCGTCGACGATTCGGAAACCTGTCCATGCGCATCGAGCAGCAGCGCGCGAGAGCCCGGTTCGATCAATCGCGCCTGGCGGTCGGCCAAGTAGTAGTGCATGCGGCTGCGGCATTTCAGCTCGGGCGGCCAGCAGGCGGCGGGCACTTGCTCGACGTCGGTGATGACCAGCGATTGCCCACGCTCGTAAAGGTCCGCCCATAGATGAAACGGCAGCAGGTACGTGTGCATGCAAACGGTCGGGCCGGCGCGGGAGGGCAGCAGCTCGGCCATCGACGAGAACGTGGGATACATCCCCGGCGTGATAAACATGGACAGCCCCAGATCGTCGCCGTCGGCCAGCAGCGCGTGATTGCGAGCGACCAGATCCTGTGCCGCCTCGGCCAGTTGCGGCAAACCGACCTCCGACTGAATGCCGACGATCTCCAGCGAATGGGCCAGCCGCTGGATGTGGTGGTCGAGCCGAAACAGTTTTCCGCGAAACGTCCGCAGTTGCTCGGCGACCGTCACGCCTTGTACGAACCCCGTGTCGTACACCGGCACCGCGGCTTGCGAAGCCGGGATCAGTTGGCCGTTCAGGTATGCGAGTGGTTCGGACATCGGAGTCGGCGGGCCTTGTGGCGTAAGCTTCTAGCTTGCGTTCAATGGTGGGAATGGAGTTGGCAAGCAGGATGCTTACCCCACAATGCACTAGGTTCTTGCGAGTAGTGTAAAACTGTACTTCCAGCGGACGGTGGTTGGCAACGTGGCCTGTCCGCGCGCCGGCACAACCGCGACGCCGTCCGAACGAGATGCCAACGTGGCCACCGCATGATTGCCCGCTGGTTCGCACTGCAACCGGCACCGCTCGTCCGATACTTCGAGCATCATGGAAGCTGACTCCAACAAACTCGGCGGAGCCACAATCGTCCGATAGCCGCTGCCCAGTTGCTGCGGCGTTTGGCGGATGCGGCACGCGACGTCGAACACGACTCGGCGCGAGTCGGGCATGGTTTCCGCGCTTACGGACCAGTGGCTCGTGCCCGCCATGCCGACCAGCAGCGCGACACATTTGCCGCCGCCGCGGTCTTCGATGCTCAGTTGCTGCAGCGCCGGGCTGGGCGGCCAATCATCCCGGTCTGCGCCTTCGATGGAAGCCAACAGTGGCACCAGCCGTTGGCCGTCGCAGGCCGCAATCGTGTGAGCGAACCGGTCGCGATGCCACAGAAACGTCACACGCAGACCGCGCCCCTGCTGATCCACCGCGTCGAGAGTGTGCTGTTTAGTGCGTTCCACGTGATTGATATCTGCCGGAGTGTTTTGTTTACTGATTGCTCCAATAACAAATCGTTTAACGGCAAGCCGCAGGCGACGGTGATGGCGCGAAGCAGTCGCCGGCGGCTTGCCTTTAAACGACTTTTCATCATCTAGTGTGCTTCTCCGCTACCGCGTCGTGAGCCGCACCGACGCAGTGCCGTTCCAGGAATTCGCTGACCAGCGGCACAATTCGTTCGTGAGCGTCCTCGATCACATAATGCCCGGCGTCTTCCAAGCGATGCACTTCGGCGTCGGGGAAGATCTGCAGAAACCGGTCGAGACACGCCGGCGTGAAGCACCAGTCGCGCATGCCCCAAATGCATTGTATCGGCCGGTCGGCCAGACGCGGCAGGCCGGCCTCGATCTGCTCCAGCGTTTGCCACGTCGGATGCCGCCGCGTCATCGGGATGTCGCACACGAAACGGTAGATTGCCTCGCGGTTCGCCCAGCAATCGTACGGGGCCAGTAAGCCCGCCTTGACCGCCGCCGTCATTCGCTCGGGCTTTTCGACCGCCATCCGCAGCGCCGCTCGCGCGAACAGATTCAACCCCTGCACCGCCCAGCGGCCCACCA
>JBGTKH010000331.1:0-6618 GCA_041744735.1 Pirellulaceae bacterium
TCCAGGGGACTCCAGCGATAGCGAAACGGATCGTCGGTAAGGCCGGCGCGCACGGGATTCAGGTGCACGTACCGACTCAACTCCCAACAGTGCGACTGATCTTCGACGGCCACCGCGTGAAAGCGATCTTGAAACAATGGATTAGGGGTCGGGTGTTCAATAATTCAATTTTCGCGGGGATGCGAACACTGATAGCATACTCGGTTACCTGCGAAAATTGAAATATTGAACACCCGACCCTGCCGTAACGTCTGGAAAAACTGGATTAACCCCTACGTTACGCCGATTCCCTAGATACGGACGGTTTGTACCGGGAGTTCCGTTTGGTATCGGGGGGAGACATGGGACGGCGCGTTCGTTCAACCTCAGTTGTTCAGTTGGCCGCGATCGGCTTCGTCTGCGCGGTAGTCTGGGTTGGCATTGAGCCAGCGCACCAAGTACGCGCCGAAACTCCGAGTGGCCAACCGGCCGCGAGCCGGAATCTGCTCGACGCCTGCGGGCGGCTGTTCGGGAAAACCCCGTGTCCAAACGCGGCGCCGCCGTCAGCGACTTCTGCTATTTCTCCGCAACGCGTGACGGTCTTGTCGCACGAGGAACTGATCAAAGCCGCGACCGCACACCATGCGATTTCCGACCACGCCGGCATGCACCTCGTCGATTCGGCCGTGCAACCGGCGAAACATTCGGTCGTGGTCCAGTACGCGATCGACCAGAGCCACGCGGCCTGCTTCGACGGCGACCCGTTTCCGTCGGCCAAGAAATGCCAGACTTGCCACCCCGATCATTTTCGCGAATGGTCCGTCTCGCCTCACGCTTACGCACAGCTTAGCCCCGTGTTCAACGCAATGTCGAACGCGTTGAACATCCTGACCAACGGCACTATCGGCGACTTTTGCATTCGCTGCCACACGCCCGTCGGCATGGCATTGAGCGAGCCGATCAACATGTCTCAGATGGACCGGCCGCCATCGTCGCGCGAAGGTGTGACGTGCGTCGTGTGCCATCGCATCAATCAGGAATTCGGCAAAGGCTCCGGGCGACAAGCGCTGGCGGCCGGCGACCTGCGGGAGCCGATCTACGGACCGTTGGGCAGCCAGATCCTGAACGACGTGCTGGCGAACCCGGAAAAGTACGGCGTACTGAAGACCGAACCCGATCCGAATGTACGCGGCCGAGACATCCATCGCGAATCGATTCCATTCTTCTATCTGACCACGCCCGCCTTTTGCGGCGCGTGCCACGACGTGTTCGCACCTAACGGCTTCCGGCTGGAGGACGCCTTTAGCGAATTCAAAGCATCGCCAGCCGCCCGCAAGAAGAACCAGGGCTGCGCGGATTGCCACATGGGTGTCGAGCCGGGTGTGGCGTCGGGTTTCGCGCATGCTCCGGCGGCCAAAGTGGGCAACGTCAGCACGCCGCCACGCAAGCGCACCAACCACATGTTTATCGGCCCGGACTATTCGATCATTCACCCTGGCTTGTTCCCGCACAACCCGGCGGCAGTTCGCGAAGAGCATGAGACGGGCGGACCCGACCAAGGTCTGGCCACGATGCGCGAGTGGTTGCTGTTTAATCACCAAGCCGGCTGGGGCACGCCGCAGTTTGAACAGGACATTCCGCCCGGCTACAAGTTTCCCGATGCGTGGCAGGACCCGACCCGCCGTTACCGTGCGGCTGACATACTTGGCGATCAATTCAAGCTGCTCCGCGAAGCCAACGTGGCGCGACACCAGATTTTGAGCACCGGCTATCAGCTTGGCGACATCGTCGTCGACAAGTTGGACAACAGCGGCATCCGCTTCCGCGTGCCGGTATTCAACGGCACCGACGGCCACGGCGTGCCGACAGGTTTCGACGCCGAGCGGCCGGTGTTCTTGCGCGTGATGGTCTTCGACCGCAACGGCAAGCTGGTCTTTACCTCCGGCGACCTGGATCCCAACGGCGACCTGCGCGACAGCCATTCGTTCTACGTGCACAACGGCGAGTTGCCGCTCGACCGGCAATTATTCTCATTGCAAACCAAATTCATCACGCGCAACGTCCGCGGCGGCGAGCGCGAGCAGATCCTGAACGTGCCGTATTCGCTCGATCCACTGCCGTACATCCGTCCGGAGACACGGCCGTTCACGATCGACGGCCGGCCGCAAGGCGCTCGCAAGCACAAACAGAATATCGAGCCGAACGGCAGCCGCTGGGCGCGCTACGAGGTCCAAGGTGCGCAGCTCACCTGCGAAGGCCCGTATTGCGTGCGGGTGCAGTTGATTGCGGGCATGGTTCCCGTGAACCTAGTGCATGCGATCTCGATTGCCGGGTTTGACTATCACATGAGCGCTCGCGAAGTTGCCGACGGGGTCGTTGCCGGACATCTGATCTTGCACGAACGAACTACGACGCTTCCGTTACACCAGTAGCCGAAGTCGTGAGACTTCGGGCCTGAAACCGAAGTCTCAAACCGAAGTCTCACGACTTCGGCTACGGGGAAATTGATAAGCGAGGATGTTCGTCGCTACGAGTTTTTGGACGAGACGACAAGTTGCCATTAGAACAGCAAAATAGGCAGTGAGATGGACCGTCACCGTTGGATCATGTGTTTGTTGGTGCCGCTCGCCGTGGCGTCAACGATGGTCATTGAGGCTGACGGCAGCCGCGCCGCATCGCCTGTGACGTTGAGCGCCTTTGACCAACCTGAGCTGTCCGTTCCGCTACGGCTGCCGCCCGATCCGTTTGCAGACGAGCCGTCCGCCGGAGACGCTGCCGATCAGCCGTACGTCATGGACGCAGAAGAGATTGGTGCCGGTACGATCATCGACTTCCCCGAGGAGCGTCCGCCGTTCATCTACGAGTTGATCGAGGCTGCCCCGCGCGCCCTCACGTGGCCTGACAAGCCGCTGGCCGGTTTCTTCAGCCGCGTGCTCTTTGCCGAACACGTCGAAATTGAATCGGCGTTGGAGGAAGAAGCTACAGGGCTGCAACCCATCCCGGAGCGGCCCCGGCTGCTGGTCGAGTGGAACGAACGGTTTCTGTCTCCCGGCTGGCTGAACCGAGGCATCAAGATGCCGACCGGCGTCATCTGGCGGCCGGCGGTGTGGGTCTTCGGGCAATATCGTTCTGCCTATCAGTACTTCGACACGAATCGGGCTCCAGACCCGATCTCCGAATGGGCGAATACGTTGGATCTATTCGGGCAAGTGAACCTGTCCGGTACCGAGCGCGTGCTGGTTGGTCTGCGGCCGATGGATGAAGAGCGCGGCGACCGCCGCGAGTTTGCCGGGTACGACTTCCGCAATGGCAATTGGATCGACGGTGGAAACGCCGAGTTTCAGACACTGTTCTTCGAAGGTGACTTTGGCGAAATCTTTCCGTTTCTCGACCCGTACGATACGCGGTTTCTGGACTACGGCTTCTCCGTCGGACGCATGCCGCTGATCGCCCAACAGGGTCTGTTGTTGAACGAAGACCGAGCGGACTCCGTCACGGTGACTCGCAACACGCTGAACGGATACGGCAACTTGAACCTGCGAATCACGGGCGTTTACTCGTGGGACGAACTCAACCGCAACAGCCCGACGGGCCGGCCGAACACTTTCGATGAAGGCTCACAGATGTTTGCCATCCTGACCGAAAGCGACTATTACCACAACACGTTCAACGTGGACGCTGTGTACGTGGACAGCGACGACCGCGTCTTCGGCGACCTGTTCTCCTTCGGCGTCAGTGCCATCCGCAGGCACTACCTGTTCCACAACACGTATAACACGTCGCTACACTTTTTGGCGTCAATTCCCAACGGCCCGACGACGCCGTTCTCGAACCAAGGTGAACTGCTGTTCGCGCAAACGTCCTGGACACCGCACCACACCGAGGACCTGATTTATGTCAACGCCTTCTGGGCCATCGATCAGTTCACGTCGCCGGCTCGCGGACCGTTAGTGGGCGGGCCGCTCGGTCAAACCGGCATTCTGTTCGCCGCCCCCGGTCTCGGCCGCGCGGGGCCGCCCATCAACAACGGCACCAACGACGTGGCCGGCGCCAGCTTGGGTTACCAATTGTTCTTCGACGAGACGCGGCAGCAAGTGATCTGGGAAATCGGCGGCCGCAAGGAGACCGAGGGGGTTAGCCGCGGAATCATCGCCACCGGCATGCGCTATCAACGCGCAATGGGCCAGCATTTCATCTTCATCGTCGACGGCTTCGTCGGCAAACAAGAAGCCATGCCCACCTCGACCGGTGCCCGATCGGAAATCCTACTGCGGTTCTAATCGCCTATCGACAGGGCTGCGACAACGCGTGCCATGGTGCGATTGCCTCGCAATTCGAGCAATCCCGAAACGAGCGCCGCCAAGGCAGGTATCAGCACGATTGATAGGATTGGATCTGATCCCATGTATCTCGTCACGACAAGACACACGCAAACGACGAACACTCCAAACAGCAAGTCACGGATTGTGAATTGCCAGCGCATGCGTTCACCATTCTTGGAAACGAACGCCAAAGGGAGTCAACTCTGAAAACATGACGAGATTTCATCCAGGCAGCGGCTCGAGCAGCACGCCCAGCGGGAATTCAACTTTCTTCGAGGCATAGAAGTCGGGGCCGGCCGAGCGAATTTGATCGCGCTTCAATTCGGCAACTTCTTTCGAACCGGACCAGACGATCGCCCGCCCACGCTCGTGAATCGTCTTGGCCAACAGAAAACATTTGGGCGTGCCGTAGCCAAACACTTTCTTGAACGTCTCGATCACGTACTCGAACGTGTGCAGGTCATCGTTCAGCACCACCACGGCGTAAGGCGGCAGCCGCTTCGGTTTCTGCTTACCCGATTCCGACCGAACGGAATCGACGGACTCTGGAGCATCGACCACGGCGGTTGCAGTTTGCTGGTTCATCAGCCACATTGTAGGTCGCTCGAACGAAATCGTACGACGATCGACGAGAGGTTCTTACCCGGTCATTTTATCCTCATTGCTTGGCAGCAGGACAAGCTCATTTGGCTCAATCGGCGTATCGACAGACAGGATTCGCAGTTTCTAGGCCCTGAATCTTGGCGTAAGTGATTTGACAGCCACGCATTTACGCCTCATGATACGGTGTCACAGGGGTTGCAATATTCGCGGGCGTGCGGCGAATACGCTGGTGGTCATATCTGCGGCCCATTTCGAGAGGACCAAATCATGACAACGATTTTTCTATTTTGCGCGGTGGTAGGTGGCACCGTGTTGGCGTGCCAAATGGTGCTTACGCTCGTGGGCATGGGTCACCACGACATGGACGTCAGCCACATTCCGGACGATTTAAGCGCCGACGGCGTGCATGACACCGGCATTTCTGACATTCATCACGACGTGCACGATCACGGCTCGACCTGGTTGTTCGGCGTAATTTCCTTCCGTACGCTCGTCGCCGCGTTCACATTTTTCGGACTGACGGGCATGGCCGCACAATCGGCACAGTTGGCACTGCCGTGGCAATTGTTGATCGCGATTTTTGCCGGCGTGGGGGCCATGTACGGCGTACATTGGATCATGCAGACGTTTTACCGGCTGGGCGAGGACGGCACGGGGCGAATCACGCGCGCCGTCGGCCAGCAAGGCACCGTGTACGTGTCGATTCCCGGCGGCAAGGCCGGCTCGGGGAAGATTCAGCTCAATGTGCAGAACCGGCTGGTGGAATACGAAGCCGTGACTTCGGCCGACGAAAAGCTTCCGGCGGGAGCTAAGGTTGTGGTAGTCGGCGTCATGGGCTCGAACACGTTGGTGGTCGAACCGCAGCACGATACCGTCGCCGCAACGCACTCATAGACATTGGGGGAACATTCGATGACAAATGCATTACTCCTGGCACAATCGGGCAACACGTTGCTATGGATCGGCGTGACGCTGATCACAGTCGCCCTGCTGTTTTTCATGTTCGTCGTCTTGTTGTTCAAGCAGTACAAGCGCTGCCCGAGCAACCGCGTGCTGGTGATCTATGGACGGACGGGACGCGCCGGTCAAGCCGCCAAGACGATCCACGGCGGCGCGGCGTTTATCGTGCCGCTACTTCAGGACTACGCCTACATGAGCCTCGAACCGATTCAGATCGAGGTTCCTCTGCGCGGCGCGCTGTCGTCGGAAAACATTCGCGTGAACGTCCCCAGCGTGTTCACTGTGGCGGTCGATACCAAACCCGACGTAATGCAGAACGCTGCCATTCGTCTGCTGGGCCTATCGACCGGCGAAGTCCGCAAGCAGGCGGAGGAAATCATTTTCGGCCAGCTTCGTCAGGTCATCGCCTCGATGCAGATCGAGGAAATCAACCGCGACCGCGATACGTTCCTGCAACACATTCAGCATTCGCTCGAGCCGGAATTGAACAAGATCGGCTTGCAGCTCATCAACGTCAACATCACGGACATCACCGACGAGTCGGGCTACATCGACGCCATCGGCCAGAAGGCCGCGTCCGAGGCGATTCAAAAAGCCCGCGGCGACGTGGCGGACAACTTGCGCATGGGTGAGACCCGCGTCGCTGCGGCGGAACGCGACAAGACGATTCAGGTCGCCGAAGCTCACAAGGATCAGGCGATCGGCACTCGATCGGCGGCGCGCGAAGAGGCGGTGCGAGTCGCCGCACTCGAAA
>JBGTKH010000332.1:0-14850 GCA_041744735.1 Pirellulaceae bacterium
GGCACTGCGCACGCTGGGCGCACGCGGCATCAACGTGATCCGCTGTGCGCTTCGCGAGCGCTGGCGGCACTAGACCGCGATGGTTTACAGGCTGCGCATGAAGCGCACCTTGATGCGCCGACCGTGCGCAGCAGCGTACGCACTGGCGGCACTCAGCGACGGGAAGAACCAGATGCGCCCGTTGTGGCGCATCCGCATGGCGCGGGCTTTCGCCCACGGTCCGGGATGTTCGTTGAAGGGTTCGTCGCCACTGTCATGCGCGGCGAGCGCTCTGCGCATCAGACAGCGTGGCAATGGACCGCGGTAGCTGCGCGTATGTGTACGTTCACCGCCGACTGTTTTTTGCGAAATCCGATACGCAAGGCGATGGCGTGCGCCGAGTGGACAGCGCGCGAAGGGGGTAGCCTGACCCCATCGCGCCGTCATTCACCACTAGCTATCCCGCCGAGATGTCACGATTGTCGATGAGCCGAGATGCCACGAGTACACACTAGTCTGCGATCGCCTTAATTAGAGCCTCGCGGGCGTCGTTGTAGTAAACGACCGTCACTTTTGTCGCTAAGTCGTCGGAAAGGCCGAAAAGCTGCTTCCGCGAGGAGACGGGCATCAGCACCACGGATGCACCCTTCTCGACGGAAAGTTCCACAACGTCGATCGCGTTGTGCAGCGGGTCAATGGAGCCGCCGAGGTTGATGCCGCCGACCACAACAAGACCGCCGCGGAGGCTCTTGTTGATGAGGGCAGATGACAAGGCCATCAGCACCGCCATGCCGAGCGAACGACCGCCTTTGCTCGCATCGAATGCACGAAGCTGGACGGCGAACTCGTGTTCGCGAGGGTTGCGGTCGCCGACGAGTTCACTGGCTCGCGAATATAGATTTGCTTCTGCGTACTTCACCGATTCCGTGAAGGCCGGGGGTGCAGGCCGGTTGAGAATTCGGACGCCGCTGCCGGGGTTCTCCGTAACCTCGATCCGGTAGAGGCCCGATCCTTCATCTTGATCGCCGGGACTGATCGACCAAACCTGGCCTGGCGGAAGCGGATCGCGGGCGATGTGATCTTCGCTCTGGAGTTCCGGCGTGACGACAAACTTCTCGACGCCATCTTGGCCCAGCGTGTAACTGAATTGCGTGTTGCGAAACTCGGCACTGCCGATCCGCTTCTGTTGTTCCTTCACACGGCGTCGGCATTCGAGTGCCAATCGTACCGCCCACTCCATGTCTTCATCGGGCACTTTTTCGTCAGGCGATGGATGGATCAGCTTCAACAAACCGCTAATCGTCTTGGACACCGCATTTTGATCGCGACCGCTGAGGGCACCGCCAAATGTCACACGGTTTTGTAACTTCGATATCCGGCCTTGGCTTCGCAGCCGACTCCAACATTCGCTCAAAAAGTCCGACACCAGCCCGAAGTGATTCGTCTTGATCGCCTCGCTGATTTTGGGCACATCCCAGCCCGGCAAATAGCAATGGATGCGATCCATCAACGCCGTGTCGTTCCGCATTTCGGGCGGCATCGGACCGAACAGGTGGCCCACTCGCTGCTGATGCGCCACGTCCACGTCGAAGTTGCCGACCATTACGATGGAGCCGTAGGCCCGGATGCTCTCCTTGCCGCGGCTGAACTCGCCGGACTCCATGTAGCCCTTCATGATGTTGACGCCGTCCTTCTGATCGAAGGAGACGCCGGACACTTCATCGAAGCACACCACGTCGTACTGGCAGACCAAACCACGCTGACCATTGTTGTTGTTCACGAACATCCGGGCCACGGTCGCCTTGCCGCCGCTGACCAGGTGGGAGTAGGGCGAAATTTGCTGAAACAGGTGACTCTTGCCGGTGCTGCGAGGACCAAGTTCCACCGAGTTGTAGTTGTTCTCGACGAACGGGATCATCCGCAGGATCATCGTGTCGCAATTTCGCTCCGTCATGCTCGACGGCTCCAGACCGACACTGCGGAGCAAGAACTGTTTCCACTCGGCAGTCGTGAACCGGCGGCGTCCTTCGTACATCGAGTCCAGCACTTCGCGTTTGCTGAGTTGAATGGGACGCAGGGCCTCGATGGAGAACGGCCTGCCGTTTTTCTCCTCGGCGATCACGGCGTCGTAGCGCAAATCGACCTCGGCGTAGAAGCCACCCGTTAACATCCGCTCGTTGTCATGAACCAGGTGATCGCCAATGCACACGTCCTTCAATTGCAGGCTCGGCAACGTGGCCAGGAAAGAATTGGTCTTCGTGTCGAGACGGGCTGAGATGATGTCGATGATCTTGACCACACCACTCTCGCGCGCACGGGCTTTGAACAGTTCTTCTTCCCCGCTACGAACGGCACGATCCCGCAGTTGCCGCTCGACGATTTGCAACCCTTCCTCTATCTCCTCCTCGTTGATGGAGGCACAATAGCGGCCCAGCAGGAACTCGCAGACGTAGGTTGGCACCGGGTACTGGCGAGCGAACTTTCTCACCAAGTCTTTGCGGACGATGTACCCATCAAACGCCTCGGCGGCGATTCGGTCCAGTTGATCGAGTTCCATTGCGGCCATTTATCCTCCCACCGTCACCGGGGTCTTCTCGATGACGTTTCCCGTCGGGTCGAGCAATACCAGCATCGCGGCACTACCTTCGCGCGAGTCTTTGTCGGCCTTCACCACCAGCGACACCGTGCCATCTTTTTCAACCGACTTGATTGCCTGAGCCAATGTGGTCGTCGGGTCCGCAGCTTTATCTCGCAGGTCTACCTTGCAGCCGTCGAACCGGCCATCCACCTTAATCTTGCACCGCAGTCCACTCCATTTATAAGACTCAACTCGCGCAGTCACGACAGGCTGAGTACCGGCCTCAATGGAGAATTGCGGGACGAGACATTCCTGCAAGCTTAAACCGCCGTGACTGTATTCCTTGCCCGCGATAAAGCAGTCGATGCCAGGCGGGCAGGCGATCCGCACGTCTTCTGCCCAGAACCAGGAGAAGCAGGGCAATGCCACCGTGGCCGACGACTTCACGACCGCACATCGCCCCCAACGTGTTGCCGTCAGGTACTTGGGCAGGTCGGTCTTTGGCAAGCCTTTGGGCAAGAGCAACCAGCCGTGGTCGGTGACGATGCGAATTTCTCGCCAGCCCGCCGCCAGAAGTGCTTCGACACGATGCACTAGGCTCGCGATCAGTTCGGGAATGCGACGGGCCAGACCGATGCCTTCCTCGTGTCCAGTTTTGTCCAAGTTGCCGAACTCGGTCCAGGCCCGGCCTTTCGACTCACCGAGGTCGCCGGGACCGAGGATTTGATAGCCGTCGTCTTCGAGCAACTTGCGGAAGCGATCAATCGTCAGGTCTTTATCGTCCAGGGCAACGCACGGGCGGAACTCCTCGCCCGCGATCGTGCCCTTTATTTTGCCGGCCACCGGCGAAACGGCGGGCTTGGAAGTCGGCGTGACCGATGGCAGAGCAACGAACTGATGTTGAACGTGCAGCGGTCCTAGCTTGGCTTCAAGAGCCGCCCGGAGCTTTTGCCCCACGTCGTACCGCAAGCCATCAGCGAAGAACACACAGGTGCCGTTGGGAACTTCGGCCAGTCGCGGCAGGTCGCGGCCAGGAAGCGGCTGCTGGGTTGCTCGCTGCTGGAACAACTCGGCGGCGTCTCGTAGCCAGGGCTTGTAGACGTTGGCGACAGCTTCGCACACGGCCGCGCGATCTTGCGGGTGTGTCAGCAGAGCCAGAGAATCCAACACCGCGGCGTCGGCCTGCCAGCCTCCCTCGGTGTAGACCTTCACCATGTCGGCGGTCGTGGCTCCGGTGAGCGGCGTCTGCGTGACTTCGGCGAGCTTGGCCAGGTGTTGCAAAGCGTTAGCCAGCGGAGCCATGTTCAGCCTCGCCCAAACCCACTCCCGCCGATGCTTGTGGTCCTTCTCCAGTTCGAGCAGCGTCTTGCGTGCTTCGGCGACCGGCAACGATCCCACGTCCAACAACGCCTGTCGCAGCGTTGCCTCCTCGATCTCGTTGTCCTGCGGCCAAGACTCTTCGGCCTGGTTGAAGAGGGTGTCTCCCTTCGGCTTCGGTTTAGCTCGGCGAAGTTGTTCGATCAGGCCAGCGTATCGGCTCGGTGCCGTCGCGAATCGCTTCCAAGCTGTCTTCCATGCGTGCTTGGTTTGCAGCCCCAGATACTCGGCACCGACAAGCGGGCCATCACGTAGCGGATCGAAACCGTAATTCTTATGGGCATCGCTGCACATGGCCTCCCAGCGGTCTGTCTCCCAGCGTTGGCGAGTCCCCTCTGGGTCCGACAGCCAAGTGAGCAAGTCATCCACCGGATCATCGCTGATGAGCAGATGGAAATAGTTGCTGTTGAGTTCACCGCCCGCGGACTTGGCTGCCAGATCGGCGACCGGCACATCGACAATCTTTTCGACGGCTCGCCGCATCGAAGTCGCCGTGGCTTGGTCCTTGGCGATCTTCAGTTGCAGCCCGCCGTGGTTGGTCTGGAGATACGCCGTGATGGTCCAGTCCTTGCCGTTGTACTGCGACCAAAAAACACCGCGAAACTGCAACTCGAAAAGTGGCCTGAGTTCGCTTGGACAGTCTTCGGGATGCCGAAACAAAGATCGGCTGACTCCGGGCAGGTAAATGATCGGCACCGTACCGCGCGTCCAGGTGATGTCGGGCACTTCGCCCGCGAGGACGCAGCGCAGCCAGATGGCCGGGCCGGTGCGGTTCGCCATGTCATAAGGACCGAACACGAGAAAATGCGGCAGAGTCACGCGAAGTCGGGGTGCGAGCCGTTCCCATTCGCGCTTCTCATCCGGCCAAAGGATGGCGGCGGGTGGCACGGTGTCATCGCGGTTGAAGTCCGCGGCTTTCTGGAGCGAAGCCACCAAATGGTCGAACACCGTATTGGATTGCATTGAATCAACCACGGATGAAACATGGATAAAATCAACGGGCATCGGTAAGTTCACCACAATCGCTGTATCGGATACGCGTCAAAGACAGCATCGCAGCTCACGACGTTAATTCCTTCGACCATCGCCTGGGCGATAATCAGCCGGTCGAATGGGTCGCGGTGATGCAACGGCAACGTTGTCAAGACGGCCGTATGATTCGGTTCCACTGGCAGAATGACGAAGCCGTTACCATCGATTGCTCTCGCCATGAAATCTTCGTAAGGCTTCGGCAGGGCATACTTGCCGAGACGGATTTTGATCGCGATTTCCCAATAGCTCGCGGGACTGACGCACTTTTCGTTGGCGGTATCGTCGATCAAGGCCCGCGCTGTGGCGCTGAGCCGTGCATCTCCGAGGTTGAACCAAAGAAACGTGTGGGTGTCGAGCAGCAGCTTCATCACATGTACTCTGCGAAGTCATTCAGGTGTTCGTCATCGTCGGCGATGATCTCTAACATGCCTTTGCACGCGCCGAATTGAGGCTTTGGCTTCGCTTTCACAGCGGGACGCAGTTCAGCCACAGGCTGATTATTCTGAACGATGACTACCTGATCGCCTGGGGCCAGCTTGGCAATCAACTCCGGCAGACTGGCTTGAGCCTCTTCCAGCGTGATCGTCGTGGACATTTACGCACCTCCTTCTTGAAATCGCTTTTCGACCGGTGACTCGATCCGACTCTATTCTACACGTAACGCGGAGAGTCCTAAACCTTCTGATCCCGCGCCGCCTGCTTCTCGGCGTTCGTCAAGTGAACGTCATTCACGCGGTTGCCGGTGAATTCTTTCCCGTTCCAGAACCACGGGTACTCGGCTTTCTTTCTCTCCGGCTCCTTGCCGCGATCCTTGCTCCATTTGATGTTCGGATTCTTGCGCAGGATGCCGGCTTCCATGAACGGACGGATGTTCATGCGCACGCCGTCGTTCAGATCGGGGTGCCAGCCGATGGCTTGTTCGGCGAGCGGTTTCCAGCGGACGAAGATGTCGTAGGGCGGCTCGCCGGTGAGGATCAGTTTCAGTTTGTCCGAGAGCGCTTGAGCGGCGGCCAATCGCAGGTCGGCGCCGGTCTGGCCGGTTTTGGCCCCGGCGGCTTGGGCGGTGATCCAGTCTTGCAGGTACGAGTAGGTCAGGTTCTCCAGCGCCTTGTGATTGAGCTGGTGGTAGTTTACCAGACAGGCGAAGCCGTCTTTGCGTCCATCCCAAATGTGCCAGATGAACGGCCGGTTGTGGAACAGTTTGCAGTGCTGCACGAAAAATTCATTGCGGAGCCAGGAATCGGTTGTCAGTTGTCCGTTGTCAGTTTTCAGTTCTTTCATGTCTGACAACCGACAACCGGCAACTGACAACAACTCATGCAGTCGTTCGGCGGCGGGAGGTTCGCCGCGCACGGACGAGATGGGAACAAGTCCGTCGCGGTCGGCCAGCGGCAGCAATTCGTCGCAGCGCTGTACCAACTCCCGCGCCCGTCGGCTCAGCCGCATCGGAGCAGTTGACAGTTGTCGGTTGCCGGTTGTCGGTGATTCTTCCGCTGACAACTGACAACCGACAACTGACAACTCCGCTGGCCAGCGGTAGCCCAAGAGCCGCGCGACGGCGACTTGCAGCGGTGCGGTGGACGACTCCGGCCGCCCGTGAAACAGCCACTGCGTCGGATCATCGCTCTCCGGCTCCGGCAATCCGTCCGGATATTTTTCCGCCGCGACTTGCTGCCAGCGCTCGAGATCGAATGGGATTTTGGTCACGTAACCGTTATCGATGCTCAGCTTCTGATTCGCTTCTCGAATCTGGTTCTCAAATTCTCCCGCTTCGGCAAACGCCCAGACAGCTGAGAGAAGCGATTCCGACTTGGCTACGACGACGGGGGCCGTATTTGTGAACGCGCAGCCCATGTATCGTACGAACCTGAGTCTCCCAGTCTGCGACATTGCTAACCCATGCTTTCCCCACGCCTCGCGCCCCCGGATCGTTGCGTACTTGAACGAGTCGCTCAGTATTTGCTTCCTCACGAAGTACTCGCATCCACCAAAGGCGGCGGCGATCTCAGGGGCACTCTGCAAGTATGTAAATTCCTCGCCGCCAGCATGCTCCCAGAAGTTGATGACAAACTGAGGGTTGTCTCCCGTTGAGATACCCTGGTAGCAAGACGCAAATTCTCCAAGCAGCGTTTCCAAAGTTACAGCATTTAGTTTGATCGCCGCATCCGGATTCTTGAGTTGGTTGGATTGTGGGATGAGCATGATTTCTACTGGAAGGTCGCCGCGAAGCATCGCGGCTTTCGCAGCCTGCTGCTTGTCGGTGCTCACGTCGATACCCATCATTGCCTGGACAGCCGAAGGTTGCCAATGACTGAGCATGACTAACGCGGTCGTGGCTGCCCACCAGTTCATGTCCTGAAACGCATTTCGCCCCAGTCGAGCAGCGCCGTTCCACGTAAAGTGCTTCAACAGGTCCTTACGCAATCGCGTGTACGTCGTCAGGAACAGCCAGTTTTGCGGCGTTACCAGCGCCGACGTGCCATTCTTCGCGCAGAACTCCAGGCAACGCTCAACGAAGGCGGTGGCGAGGTCGGCTTTGCTGTTCGGGTAATGCTGTTGGAGATGTTGCTTGAGCGTGTCGTCCTGCTTGCCGCGGCCGAGGTACGGGACGTTGGTGATCACCAACGTGTACTCCCCAGCCAGCAGTTCGGCCGCCTTGACCATGCCGGCGGCGGCGACCGCTCGTTCGTGCGCGTCGTCGTCCGACTGCTCGGCCGTGAGCGCGGCGCTCAGGTATGGCTTCAGCGTCTCGTAATCGGCGGTGATCAGGTCCGCCGAGAGTTGGTTCGGATCGATCAGCGAGCCGAGCGTCGGCGCGTCGGAGAACAGCGCGTGCAAATTCCGCAAGCCGTTCAAGATCGGCTCGCGCGACAGCACATTCATCTTGCGTCCCGATTGCTCGGCCAGCGTCAACCACTCCTCCTCCGACGCCTGCGGCCCGATCCCCGTACAGGCAATGTTCAACGGCGGAAGTTCGCGATAGCCCAGAGCAGTTGTCAGTTGGTGGTTGTCAGTTGTCAGTGAAGAACTCTGGCCGACAACTGACAACTGACAACTGTCAACTTCTTCCCACTTCCACGCCGCCACGGCCAAAGCGAACGCCGCGATCTGCGTGCAGCGTGGGTCGAGTTCCAAGCCAAACAAGTTCTCACGCAATACGGCATCGCACGCCTCGCGAGCCGACATCCCTTCCTCGTGCATCCGCAACGGCACGAGCAGATTCAACGCCGCCACCAAAAAATGCCCGCTGCCGCAACACGGGTCGAGCAGCGTGAAGTCCTTGAGCGACTTCGGCCAACCCTCGAAGGTGCCGGCGGCGGGACGAAATGAGTTGTCAGTTGTCGGTTGTCGGTTGTTAGAAAGAGAAACGTCTTTATCAGTCGTCGCTGACAACTGAGAACTGACAACTGGCAACTGCGAGCTGTCAGTTCGGACGAACCGCAAATACTCCCAGTTGACGCCCGGAACCGCCACTGCACGGCGTGCTTCTTCTTCACTAGCAACTGACAACTGACAACCGACAACTCCCCCCGCTTCTTCTTCGTTCTTCGCTGACAACTGACAACCGGCAACTGACAACTGCCTTCCAAACCACCACGCACCGAGCGTGTTGTGCAGCAGAAACTGCACCATGTAGTCCTCGGTGAAGAGCTGCGTCACGGAAGAGATCGTGCGGCTATCAATCTTGTTGCCGCTTTCGTTGACCGCCTTCTTCCGACTGGTCTGCCAGAACTGATACACCCAGCCGAGACTGTCATCCGCCAAAAACGTCTCACGCGGCAAACTGGCCAGCAACTTCTCCAACGCGATCCGATGCTCCGGCGCGAACTCAATCTCCAGCAACACATCGTCCGTGCGAAACACCTGCGGCAACATCTTGCTGGCGTAACGAGCCGCGAGGGAAAAAGTTGTCAGTTGTCGGTTGTCAGTTGTCGGAGAAGACTTTTCTGACAACCGAGAACTGTCAACTGACAACTCCTTCGCCAATTCCTCGCATTCCTCCAAGCTGACCGCGACCCCATCCGGGTGCATCAGCAAATGATTCTCCGCCAGAAACCGAGCAAACAGCATTCGATGCCAATACTCGTAAGCCAACTCCTGTGCGAGTTGGTCGATGGTCTGCGTCTTGTTCGCCAACCGCACGTCACCCGTCTGCCGTCCCCGCGCACGCAACCGATTCCGCAACACCTTCTCCGCCGGCTTGAAGTGAGCGTGCGGCTCAGCCCTATCAACGGCTCGCTTCACAAGCGCCGAACGCGCCGCTTCCTCAGCCTTCTCACGGGCCTCCTGGCAAACGCTGTCGAGTTGCGAGCGAAGCTTGGAATCAAGGGCAGGCATAGGGCAGTTGTCAGTTGTTCGTTGTCAGTGAATTCAGAAGCCCGTTGAGCAAGCGAGCAACTTCCGCGGTTCGCTCCAGTATCGAGTTCGAATCGCTGAGGTAACCGAGATTCGCCGAGATCATCAATTGCGTATCGATCTCAGCCAACGAACCCTTGGCTTGCCCAAGAAACTGCCGGAATTCGCCGCGAGTCAGACGCCCTTGGCCCTCAGCAATATTGCTGGGTACGGAAACGGCGGCTCGCCGAAGCTGGCTGGTCAAGCCGTATTGCTCTTCTTTCGGAAACCGCTGTGTAGCCTTGTAAATTTCGGTAACCATCTCCATCGCCTTCTGCCAAACGATCAACTCCTTGTAATCTCTCTTCATAGCCGTTTGCCTCGGACAACTGACAACTGACAACTTTCCCACTACAAGATAACCGGTCCGTCCTTTAGCTTCGTCCGAATGCAATTCTCGGCCTCTGCAAGCCAAGACTTCAAGTCATCGTCATTCTTGATTGTGCCGCCCGGCAGGTGGACGTGCTGGGCCTTTGGCTCCAGCAACTTCGCCGCCGCCGCCGCCGCGTTATTGAAGCGGGTCGGCAAGGCATCGCTGATTGCCCTGAGTTCACTCAACTTGGTATGCCGCAGCGTGTCGAGAATCTCCTCGGTTGTCCCCACCGCAATTGTCGGCAGCAGCCGGATGCCGTTGGAACTGAGGATCTCATATCGCTGCGGCTGGGTAATCTGCGCCCAGGCGGGTGTGGCGACTAGCGCGGTCATACGGGCATCGTGGTCTGCCGAAAACTTACTATGGGCTTCGTTGATCGCTGTCCGCAAGGCGCTGGTCAGTTTCTCAACCATACTGGGGACTGGATCGGGATTCGCCAACAGCTTGCGGTGCTGCTCGATGGCGGTGACTTCGAGTTGAACTTCGGCAGCCACCGGGAGGTCGGCGGCAAAGTTCAATAGCGCGACCAACTGATGCCACAGGTGAAGCCGCTGCTGGATCAGGTCACGATCGCGCTGCCAGTCGGCGATCTGTTTGGCCAGTTGGTCCTTGTTCTCGTGAATGGCCTTCAACTGGTCGTTGCCGACCCGGTTGGCCATGTCGGTGATATGGCTCGTGTCTGGGCGTTTGGGGAGCGGTGCATCGCCCCCTGCCGATTCTGCCAACTTAGTCAGGCGGCTGAGGAACTCGACAGCGTGGAGCGATTCCTGGCCGGGCTGCGAGTTGAGGCCGATGGCCTTGTAGATGCCACGGATTGCAATGATCTGCACCTTCGAGAGCTTGATTATTTCACACCGGAACTCGGCGGCCGTAATGTTCTTCTGGTCTAGCTTGCCCTTGGCCACGGGTTCGGCCCCGATCCGGGCCTGCACAGCCCCGGCGTTGAACAGCACGATCAGGGCGGCGTCGATCGCATCTTGCGGCCAACCATATTTCGCACCGCCAAACTGCTTGCGAACGTCCGTTCCCTTCTTCCCACTGCCGACGTAATCGAGAATCGCCTTGCAGACGGCGTGGTTCTCCGGGTCGCCCTTGTGACCGACCGCAGCCAGGGCATCGCCGTCGCCTTTCTTGGCCCGGTCGATGACCTTGTGCCAGTCGGCAGAGTCGGCTTGATGGAACAGCGGGTAAAGACGATCCAAGCACAGCGTTGCTGCGTCCTGAATCTTCTGGTTGAGCATTGTCCCGCCGATGCTGTCGCCCCCGGCAAGGTAGACCTGCATTTCGTTTAGGATGTCGGTAATGAGCGTATCGCGCGACCGCTCCGACTGTTCCTGGCGGGTCTCCATTGCTTTGCGGGCATGGATGCCTTCGTCGCCGACGGGCGTTCCCTTGGATTGCAGCGTGGTCGTGGCGGCGTAGTAACCGGCGATGGCCTGCTTCAATTCCTCGGCCATCTTCTTGGGAATGTAGCCGTATACTATTGCGGTCGAGTCGCCCGCCGCACGCGCGTCGTTGAGCACGGTCTTCTCTTCGACCTCCCAGCCGTCGCGCACCCACACCGGAATCGTTGAGCCGTCGGTTGGCGGTTGCACGTCGCCGAAGTGCAGCTCGATCTTTCGCGATTCCTTACAGTCGCCGTGGACGAGCTTGAACTTCTTCAGGACGTCGCTGCACCGCGACCGGAGCAGTTGCGACCGCTCGCTGGCCAGTTTTCCGGCGTCGCTCAGCAGCCGGTTCCTAGCCTCCAGGAACATCTGGTTCCACTCGGACCCTTCACGGGTTTGCATCCGGTACTCCCGATCGACCTGCATGATCGCCCCGGAAGTGACCAGCGCTTCCAATAGGATCGGTACCTTCTTGCGGAGTTCGACGCTGCTGGTGTTGAGATCGGTGACGAGCAAATCGGCCAGGGTGTCGGCGTCTGCGCGAACTCCGGCGTCCAGCGGCTCGTTGTTGTGCGGGAGTTGTCCGATCAGAAAAATCAGAGCGCAGATTTGGTAGCGGAGTTCACCGTCGTCTTCCTTCTTCTGCCGCGCGATGGTTTCGGAGATTTCCTGAAGCAGCGTCCCCGACTTGAGAGCCGAACTCTTGATGGAGGCGTCGTAGATGAACGCGCCGCTGACGACATTTCCAAGCGGCCATTCCGCCGACTGCTTCACGGCATCGTAGACAACCCACAGTTGGTTGCGGAGTTGAGCGCCGGTCCCGGCTTTATCGACGGCCCGCAGCACGCGCTCCCAAAACCGTCGACGCACGGGAAGGATTGGATAGTCTTGAACGAGCAGGCCACGGTCCCGGCTGGAGAAGGCAATCTTGGTGCTGGCGAGTTGCCGTTCGATTTCGCCGCTGTGGTCATCGAGCAGTTGCTTCAACCCGGCTTCCGCCGTGGGCTTCTTTTTGAGGACGACCTCGCGGGTGACTTGTTCCACGTCGGTGTCCTGCAACTCGATCGTAACGGGAAATCGCCCTTGGAGCCGTTGCAGCAGCGCCGTGCCGGAGAGAGCGTTCTGGCCAGTGCCGATGAGAAGGAAGTTTGCCCCCAGCCGCGCGCAGCACTGCTCCTTGACATCCTGCACCGCCTTGGATCGGCCAGCGTCATCGTTGATGTATTGTTGAACTTCATCCAGGACGACCGCGGTGTACGGCAGCTTTCCGTTTCGACCGACTGCCTGCATGATCCGGGCGATCATGTCGTCAATCGAAACGTCCTTGGGGTCGGGCGGGAACTGACTTTTCAGTAGGAGTTTTACGTCCGCTGCCTTGGCGGCGAATTGCGGACGGGCGTCGAGAATGGCGGTTGCGATCAAGTCGCTAACGTACAAATTGGCAAGCTGTGTTTCAAAGTCGCTACCCGCATTGGCGATGAATTTTCGTACCGAGTTTTCCAATCCTTCGTCCCGAAGCCACATTTGGAAGCAGGCGCGTGTGTAATCCCCCGGCAATCCAACGGACTTAAAGAGAATTCCCAGGAGCGCGAGCCGGATACTTTCTTTGGCCTCTGTTCGCAGGTCGCCAGCAGCGGCATGCAGCCCACCCTGCCGTTTGGCACCGTTTGAGAGTTCTTTCAGCAGGTCTTTCACGCTGGTCGGCAGCTTTGTCAAACCCCTGGCCCTGGCACCATCCGGGAACTCGAAGTCGGTCCAAAGATGCTGGAGCATTTTCACAAGATGTGATTTTCCCGAGCCGAAGAAACCGCTTACCCACACCCCAGGCTGCTCCGGATTGTCCAGGTGTCCCAAGTAAGTGCTGAGAATGCGGCATAACCCTTCAGCGTACTGACCGTCACATACGAAGTTTGTCAATTCGTACCGGAGGGTTTCGAGTTCCGCTGAGGAGTGCCCACTGGTGACTTTGGCAACACCTTGGTTGAGCAGCGTGTGGGTACGCGGGTCTTTCTCGTAAATCTCAAGATTTTTCACGTGCGTATCTCCACGTCGCTGGCAGTGATCGGGGTGGCGAGATAATTCCAACCGTCTCTGGCGTCGAGCAATCGGTAGTTGTTTTGTTCGTAGCTTCCTGGAAAGAAAATTAGTAGGCGACCGCGCAGATCGCCTTCGACCATTGGAATGACTTCAGAAACCTTGAGAAATCCAAACAGGGAGGCAATTCCGTACAATGCCAGCACGGTGTTGTCTGGTTGGGGAAGCTGCTTCAATACGGATTGGACGTGCGACACCACCGCCTGTTTGAAGCGATCCAATACCGCATCATCCAAAACGTCGGGGGACTCGAAATAGCTGTGAGCGAAACTAGCATTGTCCGGGCCACACATCCAAGCGGCAAAAGCATTCGTCAGGTCGATAGCCATCCATTTGTGACCGCATTGGTGAGTGGCCTCTTCAAACAGCCCCAGCCGCAGACGCAGCTTGCGTTCGTCTTCCTTGTCATACACTGCCAGCCAAACACGATGCGGCCCCGCCACGTTTCGGTCCCACTCTAGGCCACAGATGCGCTGGTAGTTTTTTCGCAGCAGATCAATTCTGCTCATAGGCAGCCTTTTCTTCCTGTGGCTTCAGCAAACCGGGGAATGTGATTTCGACGACACTGCCTGCGGCCTTATACGTGAGCCAGCCGTGCTGCGAGGCTTCACCGACGAGACGGGTCAACTCGGCAGGCGTCTGGTCGAGTAACCTCGTCCAGGTGCAGTCGAGCAGCAGCTTCCCGCGAAACCCACAAAGATACCCTAAAAGCACCGCGAATGTTGCAACAACTGGTGTTACCACTGGCCTGGATCGTTTCTTTTTCACCTTGCCGGTCAGGTAGCCCGCCTGCATCCATGAGGAGGCGAGTCGCTGAGCCGTGGCCAAGGCTGTCGATGCCTGAAACCGCTTCGGGTACTTTTCATCCAAGTGCTTTGCAATCTGATCCGGCGCGACCGCCTCGCCGACCGCGATGCCCTGGACGAATGGAGTTGTTTCACGCAGCAGCGGATCGCGGGCGGCGGCGGCGAGAAAAGCCAGCATGGGTTGTGCAGCCCGATCTGCTGACCAAAAGTGCCGCAGAAGCCGGAATATCGCGGAGGCTGGATCGAGGCAGTAAAGTTCGGTGAGCCGTTTCGCCGTTCGTTGTCGAGTCGTCTGCGTCGGCTTGCCCAGGGCGTTGTCCGCGATAATCGCCGCGAGGTATGCGTCCGTCTTGCTCTCAGAGCCCACCTTCTCCAGCACCAGCGACAACTCCTCCAGCATCATGGTGCGACTGGTGTGGACACTCGTGGTGCCATCGCGGAACCCCAGTTTTTCCAGCGGCGATTTCGACTTACTGTCCTGCACCAGTGACCTCGCAACACCAAGCAACTGCGGCGAACCATCGCGGCCCACGTCGGGCCTAGCGGTGGACACAGAATACGGGAGGCGAATCGTCAACGTAGTTGACATGGGCTGCTTTGCATCTGCCGCGTTGAATTTCCCGTTCGCGAAGAAATTCTAGCCTCTGACGAACCAACGTCATTTTTTACAGCCCGACACGTAGCGTGCGCGTCGAGCACCCGATAGCGGTAATGTAGCGATGCGAAAATCGCAACTCAACTAGCGCGGTGAAAAATCTCTTCGACAGCAAGTTTGTCGGTCCAATTCAGTTCCCGCAACCGTTGCATTGTGACGCCGCCTGTGAGAAA
>JBGTKH010000333.1:0-5819 GCA_041744735.1 Pirellulaceae bacterium
GCCGAGAAATGCTGGAAAAACAATTCCTTGCGGTTCTGCCCCGCACCCCCGACACACACAAATTCCGCGACCTAGTCGCCAACATCCTCAGCCTCTGCTTATAATCGCCAACACCAACCAGGCGATGGCCTAAAGTGCAGAATGTAAGGAAGCCGTTAAAACCAGTGTCGATCATCGCATCAACATCGCGTTGCTTTCCACTCGGACTACCTACGGAAAGGCGAAGCATCGCAGCCAACTCGCTGTTTACAATCCCAGTGATCATGAGTTCCTCGAAGCACTGTGGCCACCCATGTGGTAAAGCGCCGGGAATCCGATCCGGACAAACCAAATCTCGGCATTGGGTTGGCGAGCTAATAGCTTGTCTGAGGCATCGAGGGCATCATCGCCGACTTCATAGGTCTCGGAATCTACGTCAATCGCAACTACCTTCCCTCGATTATTTGAATCGAACTGCGGGCGCACAACTCGCTCGTAGATCTCATCACCGAGACGGGCGGTTTCCTCTGGAGTATGACGGCGATTCTCGGCTGTCATGCTTGCCTTCCAAATCCCGCGAAGTCGTGACTGTATCAGGTAAGTCTGTCAATATACTCCCACCGTCGTTGTGGCCGCAAAGCCGCGGTAGGGCCGCACGCCGCTGACGCCGTCCCAGGGGTATTTTTCGTACGGCGGTTCGCGCTCGCCTTCGTCGCGTTCCAGGAAGCCGGGGACGAAGAACTCTTTAGTCAGCGTTGTCAGCTTCACACGGCCGGTCTCGCCGTAGCCGACCACTTTCATCGGGTCGTCGAAGTCCACGACCTCGGCCACCGCGCGCGGCTGCGGAGCGTAGTAACTGATCTTGTAATTCTCCGCCGCGGTAACCGGCTTGCTACACGCCAAGCCCATCAACGTGTTGCCGTACGTGGGCGTCATGTAGATGCCGCTCACTTCCGGCGGGCCGCCGAAGAATTCTTCGACACAGAACCGCGTCCACTGCGGCGTGAATTCGGTGCCGCCCGAGAAGATGCCGGTGATGCCCGTGTCCTTGAACGTTTGACCTTTCTTTTCCAACGCGTTGCAAAGTGATTCGAGCAACTTCGGCGTGGCAAACATGCACTTGATATCGTGGCTAGCCGAGAGGACTGTCAGCGCTTGATCGATGCAGTGCTCCTTGTATGCCTCGAGGTGCTCCATCCAACCCTTCTTGATCAGCTTGATGACCCAGCGCGGATCGAGGTCGATGCAGAAGCAGATCCCGCCGCGGTACTGGGCCAAATGCTCGACCGCCAATCGCAGACGCCGCGGACCCGACGGGCCAAGCATCAACCAATTGGCTCCCTTGGGAAAATACTTGTCGGGCAGCGTGTGGCTGAACAGTTCGTAATCAATGCGGAAGTCGTCGATCACCACGCGACTCTTCGGGATGCCGGTCGTGCCGCCCGTCTCGAACACGTACGTTGGCTTGTCGGCATACGCTTGCGGAACCCAGCGCCGCACTGGCCCGCCGCGCAACCATTCGTCCTCGAACAGCGGGAACTTCTGAATGTCGTCGTAGCACTTGAATTCCTTGAGCGGGTCGAAGCTCAGATCGCGCTTCTTCTCCAGCCAGAACGGACAGCCCGTGGACTCGTGGAAGTGCCACTGGATGATGTCGTAGGCGTGGGCGTCAAGTTTTTCGCGGGCCGCGCTCTGAAGCGATGCGATGTCAACGGGGCCGGATGATACCGTCGAACTCATGCGGTTTCCTCACACTGGGCAGGCAGGTCGGTGGGATGGTTTCGGGATGGACGTAGTAGAATGCATGCCCACGTCCGTCCGCCGAAAAAACACAGCAATCTCGACGGACGTAGGCGTCCATCCTACGAGTTGTGAAACAAAGACAAAGCCAAGCTTGAAAATACCCAAGTCAGAGCCTGAAGACAACCGTGCGACCGGCCCATTGACGGCTATTTCGACGGGAATTTGGTCCGCAACCAACGGACAATCACATCGGCCAGCGACGTATGAACGCCGGTGTATAGGTGGTCAGCCCCAACAATCGTGGCCATGTCGAACTTTTGACCTTCATCGGGCAACGCGGTCAGCGCTTCGGGCAATCCGGCGAAAGCCACGCCGCCGTGCTGCAACTCTTGGCTGCCGAAGGTGAACAGAGTGGGGCATGAAACTTTTGCAGCAAACTTCACGATATCGTAGCGATCCTGTGGCCCGTACTTGTCGACGAACGCACCCGCCGAGATGGCCAGCGGAAACGGCACTCGTGTCTCGATCAGTGCTGCGGGTCGATTTTCATTAACGTGTTTCTCGGCGGTTGAGAATGCCTCGAGAAAACTCTCACTGTCCAGACCTTGCGTGAACAAGCTGTGGCAAAGTCGCGCGGGGGACACGGCGATCACACACGCTGTCGCCGGATGCGGTTCGTGTGCCGTGGCGTACAACGCCTTGATCGCGCCCAAGCTGTGTCCCAACAGCGCGACTTGCCGATAACCGCGTTCGGCCAGGAAGTCCAACCAGGCCGCAATGTCCAAGCGGCACTCGTCGACAATCTCATACGCCGCGCCTTGCCGCCGCCGCCCGCCGGTCGTGCTGGCCGTGTACAGCCCGTCGTGTCCTCGCGTGTTGACCCACAACGTCGCGACGCCCAAATCAAGGAGCGCCGGAGTAAGGCGTTCGTTGAGCGTCGAGCCGTAGAAATTGCTGGCCACGCCGTGCAGCAAGATTGCGGCGTCCGCGGCAACTTGATTGGCCGCGGCAGTCGGACCATGTAACGCGCCGTCCAACCGCAATCCGTCCGCAGCCGCAGTTTTTACTAGATCCACGATCATTGCGGTGAATCCGACGTCGAAGTCGGCGGAACGTTCTGACCGGTAGCTGGATTGACATCCGAGGGGCTTGGTGTCGGCGGCGCTTTGACCGCTACTTCCATGTCGGCATCCTCTGCCGACGGCGCCGCAGCGATGCACAGCAAGTGACTTGCAGTCCGCAGATAAATCTCACCGTGGGCGATGGCGGGAGTGGCAAAGCAAGGTTCGTCCAGGCGATTGGTGGCCAGAAGTTTGAATTTGTCGGCCGCCGCGAAAACGTGCACGTCCCCCTGCTCGCTCGTGGCGTAGACGTGACCGTCGCCAGCGACCAGGCTGGCGCTGTACGTGCCGCGCAATCGCTTCTTCCAAAGCAATGCACCGTCCGCAATGTTGTAACAAGCTGCCATGCCACTGTCGGCGATGATGAATAACCGCTCTTGATAGATCAGTCCCGTCGGCACGTACGGTCCGCCTGTCGGCAGTTGCCACATGACGTGCGAACGTGTGACGTCGCCTCGGCCGCCGGGTTCAATTGCCAACAGTCGACCGTTGCTGCCGCTGCTGCTGATCACCAACCCGCCGCCGCCGATCGCGGTCGGACAAGGAATATCCGTCGTCCCGTGTACGCGCCACAATTCGGCGCCGGTCTGCGGGTCGTAGCCAATGACAAACCCCGGCGCGCCGTTGGTGCTGCCCGTGCCATTAACGATCAATTCGGTCTGCGATGTACCGTTGCGGTTCACTTCGACCAACGCCGGTGTGCTCCAACTGCGCCGGCTGTCGCGAGGCGTCCGCCACACGATCGCACCGGTGACTTTACTGAAAGCCGCAATGTACGACGCGCTTTCGCTGTCGCACGTTTGAATCACCAGGTTGCCGTACAGGATTGGGCTGGACGCGGCGCCCCATTCGTGCTCGAACCCACCGAGATCCGCATGCCACAAACGCCGGCCATCGACGTCGTAACAGAATAAACCTCGCGAGCCGAAGCAGGCGAACACGCGCCGGCCGTCAGTGACCGCAGTTGCTGAAGCGTAACCGTTCTTGCGATGCGTTCGACCTGTCGGCGCGCCGACTTCTCGCTGCCACAGCAGCTTGCCGCTCGCCCGTTCAAAGCAAAGCAGCGCAAGTTCATCACGGTCGTCGAGGCGAACAACGGACGTTAAAAAGATTCGGCCGTTCCACACAACGGGCGAAGAATTGCCGTCGCCTGAGACTTCTGCCGTCCATCGCACCGAAGACGAGCGGTCCCAATCCACCGGCAGATTCTGCTGCGATGACACGCCGTTCAATCTGGCGCCTCGAAACCCCGGCCACTGTCCGATTTCGCTCTCTGCATCCGTTGACTGACTGGAAAACGACGATGCCAAAGTCGCGACCTCCGGCGCGTCAAGCACCGGATGACAACCGACGCTCGGCGCGCAGCAAAGCGCGACAACGGCTAGCAAGCAAAAGTTAGAGTGTAATCGTAACAGCATCGGTTCCGTGATTTCGTGGCCCGAAAGTCCAGTCGGGTGGGGCGGGATGGTGTGGCGACATTCATCGCCGGTTGGTGGTGTGTGTAATCAACATGCGGCGTCGGCTCGTGAACCGGCCGCTTTGTGCCCGAAGGTGTCAGGCGGTGTTGGTGGGATTCGGCACACTGCTCAATTGCGATAACACTTGCAGCACACCGTTCAGATGCGCGAGCCGCGGGCCAAAGCGGTCGACGAACTCGTTGAGCACAAACTCGCCGTCCATGAGCTCCTCGGCGTTATCGTTTACTTCCTCGGTTAAGTTCTCCAGGAACTGCGTTTGGACGCGGCTCAGTGACTCGGCCGCCCAGCGGCAGGCGCGTGCCAACTCGGGGTTGGCCTGTTTCCACTGACCTAACTCGCTCTGTCGTTGCCGCTGCGCGGCACCGGTCTGCTGGACCAGTTCTTCCAACAGTTGATTCTGTCTCTCTTGCTTTGCAATCAGCACCCGCAGCAATGCGGAGACTTCGGTTCCGCCCGCTTCCGCTGCGTGATTCTTGGCCGTACTGGCGGTGACATCGATGTGAAACACGGGGGGGATGTGTCGCGGTTCCTGGGGCATGGTCGAGATCTCCTCAGCTTCCTTCAACGGCCGTGCGTTTCAGTATAAGCATGCTGGCCGTTGCCTGTCGAGTGACTGCCGAATTTTCATACGCACACTCGCCGCATGCATGCTGCCATTCTCCGAGCAACCGTCAACACCGCTAAAGTCTCGTCCGCCGCACGCCCGATGCAACTGGAGCAGACCGCCGCACTGTCTCCGCTCGCCGTTTGTAAATCCGCACAGCTCTTCATCCTTTCGAGCGTACCGCCGCATGCAAGTCGTTGGACCCAAGTCGTTGCCAGCCATTGGCTTTTTGACCGTGTTAGAACACCCAGAGCAGGGCTTGTTGGGCGGATACCTCGTGCTGAATGCCGCCGGCCGACCGCTCGAATTCCACTGCACGGCGCCCGTGCGAGCGAACCGTGCCCAGCAAATACTTTACGGCCCGACGCTGGGCCCGTTCCTGTACGGCGAACAGATTGGCCAGACGCTGTTAGCCAAAGAACAAACGCAACCGCTCTTGGTTTGCACAGACGTCGAGCCGGCGTTGGCAGTGCGAGACTTTGTCTCGCTGCCTGTTGTGCTAGTCCTGCCAAGGAGCCCGTCGTCGGACGACACTGCAATCGCCGGTCAGCCCAACAAATCTCTGCGCTTGGACGCCGGCCACAACCAAGTCCCGGCACCGGCTTTCGCGCGGCTCAGTCCGTTTACGCTCGGCGCCCAAAAACTGGCGGTGCTTTCGACGCACGAACAGGACCGCCAGCAAGTAATGGATCGCTGGAGTCCCTACACCGATCACCTCGACCTGCAAGAACCCTTCACGCGAATCCGCGAAGCGATTGAAGAGGCGCAGCGAAGTGCGAAGTGAGCGAAGGGTTGAGAGTTGAAAGTTGGGGTTGAGGGTGAGAGGAACGGCGCATGGGCGATGAGCGACGGACGAACACGGCTGAAGTACAAATGACACAGGGCACCAACGCC
>JBGTKH010000334.1:0-10928 GCA_041744735.1 Pirellulaceae bacterium
CATTGCACGCGGTGCAGGTGCGCGGGGAGCTTGGGGTTGTGAAGATACGGATTCCAGCCCACGCGGGCCGTCGCCTCGCGGGCGCGCAGCCAGAGCAGAATCCGCGGGTCTTCGATCGACGTGGGCATCGCTTCTTCGACGACCGGACTATTCGGATCGAAGAACAGCAGCTTGCGCATCTTGTTGAAGTCGTCGATGAACAGTTCCGCCATTGGCGCGCCGTCCACGTGCAATCCGGCCGCGTTGACCATCACCAGTTTGTTGATCCGCTGCGGCCGAAGAATCGCGACTTCGACGCCGATCCACGCGCCGAGCGAAAAACCAACGACCGGCACTTGCTCCAAACCCACGGCATCCAGCAGATCGACGTAGTGCCACACCAGGTCCTGCATATCGTCGATCTCGTCGAGTCCTTCCGACAGTGCGAAGCCGGGATGGGCCGGTGCGTAGACGGTGAAGTGCTGAGCCAGCAAGTTGTGAAACGACGTCCAATCGGTCTCGCCGCCGGCACTGTGCAGGTATAGCAGCGGCGGACCATTGCCGCCTCGCATGAGCTGCGTCTTCTTTCCGGCGACTTGAATGAACGTGGTTTCGTTGGCGATTTTTGGCGTGGTCATGGTTTGGGCTTTACGGCTTCGGTTCGACGATCAGCATATGCGGAGGGGTTGCAAAACCATGGAGGGCAAAATCATAAAGTTAGCCGCTGGGCGCAAGCCCACGGGTTTCAAAGCACGACCCGCGGGCTTGCGCCCAGCGGCTAAACTAATCGTTACGCTGTAGCCACCTCCGGGTTAAGTTCTTTCCGCAAGGCCGGCATCACCTCTTGGGCGAACAGGGTCATGTTCTTACGAGTCAGGTCGGCCGGCAGCGTGCCGAGTTGGAACAGGCACAGCAGGTTGCCGACACCCAGGTGGTCGATGTAGTGCAACAGCTTGTCGCGGACCGTGGCCGGGCTACCGATCATCGCGTACACGCCCTCCTCGATTTGCTCGCGCGTCTTTATGGTGTTTAAGAACTTGCCCAACGCTCGCTGGATGCCGGCGATCGAACGGGCGCTGGTGTAACCAGGGGGCAGCACAACCAGCCCTTTCAGCAAATTGCGAGCGAAATACCACAGGTGCTTTTCGTACTCGGCCCACGCCTGTTCGTCTGTCTCGGCCACGTAGGTCGGCAACAGCCAGCCGAGCTGTTCGGGATCGGCCGTGTAACCGTTCTTCTGACACGCCTCGCGGAAGCTGTCGAAGTTCTTCTTGAAAAAGTCAATGTGGAAGTAGGGGATGCCCATGTAGCTGAATCGCCGCTCGGCCACGAAATCGATCGTCTCTTTGCTGCCCGCGCCGGGAATCCAGATCGTGGGATGCGGCTGTTGCAGCGGCCGCGGCCAGGGGTTCACGTATTTCAGCTTCCAGTGTTTACCATAGTGTTCAAACGGCCCCGGCTCGGTCCAGCAGCGCAGGATCAGATCCAGCGCCTCGGAGTACATGCTGCGAGCGAACGTGGGATTGATCGTGAAGCTGTAATACTCCGGCCCGCCGCCCACGACCAGCCCGGCAATCAGCCGCCCGCCGCTAATCACGTCGATCATGGCGTACTCTTCCGCCACGCGCGTCGGCGGGTTGTACAGCGGCAGAGCGTTGCCGACCACCGCGATTTTCACCCGCTTCGTTTGCCGCGCCAGAATCGAACCCATCAGGTTCGGGCTGGGCATCGTGCCGTAGGCATTCTGATGGTGCTCGTTCACGCACACGCCGTCGAAGCCCAGTTCATCGGCCAGCACCAATTCGTCCAGATAGCGGTTATACAGTTTGTGCCCGTGCTGCGGGTCGTACAAAGAATTGGGCAGCCAAGTCCACGCCGATTCGTACTTCTCGTCAAAATCCGCCGGTAGCCGGTCCCAGGGCATCAAATGAAAAGTAAAAAACTTCATTCCGCTCACGGTGGTTCGAGATGATTGCCGGTCAGATGCTTCAGAGTTCTAGCATGGCAAAACAACCGCATTGTTTCAAGCCCGAAGTGTGAAGGGGGTGAAGGGGTCGGGAGTCCTTTTCAGCTTTGGCGGTTGAGGCACGTAGCCACATTGATGCCGTCGGCCGCCAAAGCTGAAAAAGACTCCCGACCCCGTTTCATCCGCTATGTCGAATCGCGGCGACTCGAATTACAATGGAGCCCTGATACACACGACTCGCCTCTGAACGAATTGACTCATCACGTCCTCGGTGCCGACCCAAACATAACACGATGTCTGTTTCTGTCGAACAATCCAAGCCGCGGAAGAGGAAGCCGGCACAGGTCAACACCTACCCGTTCTGGTCGCCGCGGTTCTGGCATGGGATGCGCGTGCGGGCTTGGTTTGGGCTGTTGGCCCGACACCGCTTTCGTCTGCATCCGCTGCGGATTCCCATGGCGGCGATCATCACACCTCTGTCGTTTATCAATTCACTGTTGCACCGCATCGAGCGGTTGCTGTTTGGCCGCCGCGTGGACGCGACCAGAATCACACAGCCGCCGGTGTTCATCATTGGCCACTGGCGCAGCGGCACGACGTATCTGCATGAATTAATGGTGCGCGACGACCGCTTCGCCTTTCCCACCACGTATCAATGCTTCGCGCCCAGCCATTTTCTGGTCAGCCAATGGAACGTGCCGTACTTGATGTGGTTTCTGCTGCCCGCCAAGCGGCCGATGGACAACATGGAAGCGGGCTTCGATCGTCCGCAGGAAGACGAATTTGCGCTGTGTGCGATGGGCGCCCCGACGCCTTACGAACGCATGGCGTTCCCCAACGACCCGCCGCCCTACATGGAACTGCTCGACATGCAGGGCGTGGACGAGCGCGACTTGAAACGGTTCAAAGACGCGCTGCTGGAGTTCGTGAAGAAGCTGACGTTCAAAACCGGCAAGCGTCTGATCATGAAGTCGCCGCCGCACACGGGCCGCATCAAGCTGCTGGCCGAAATGTTCCCCGACGCGCGGTTCGTGCACATCGTGCGCGATCCGCTCGCTATTTTCCCATCGACGCGGCGCTTATGGCCGGCGCTCGACGCGGCTCAGGGTTTTCAATTCCCGCGCAATGAGCACTTGGACGAATATATCTTCGAAGCCTTCGACCGCATGTACAGCGGCTTCGAGAGCCAGCGGCCGTCGATCGACCCGTCACGAATTTGCGACGTGCGCTACGAGGATCTGATACGCGACCCCATCGGCGAAGTGCGGGCCGTGTATGAAAAACTCGACCTCGGCGATTTCGAACCCGTGCGGGAGAAGCTGGAAGAATTCGTCGGCCAGCAGAAAGACTACAAAGTGAACCGCCACGAACTCGAACCCGAAATCACCGCCGAAATCCGCCGCCGCTGGGCAGGGTATTTTGAGAAGTACGGGTACGAGTGAGGGGGATTTGCGATTTTTGATTGGCGATTTTCGATTTATTTGAGGATACGATCACTCGCCAACTCGACTCTCCATTGCTAACTCGACAATCAAAAATCAAAAATCGAAAATCAAAAATTCCTTACCCTGCGTCTTTCAGTTTGGGCAACGTGCGGCCTTTTAGTTGGTAGACGTAGCGGAGCACTTCGGCCATGGCGGCGTATTGTTCGGCGGGGATGGCGTGATTGATTTCGACTTGCTTGTAGAGGACCCGCGCTAGTTCTTTGCGCTCGACGATGGGAATGCCGTTTTCCAGTGCCAAGCGGCGAATGCGCTGCGCGACGATGCCGGCGCCTTTGGCAACTACGACCGGCGCGGCCATCGTTTCCAGATCGTATTTCAGCGCGATGGCCAACTCCGTGGGATTGGTGACCACGACGTCGGCACGCGGCACGGCGGAACTCAGACGGTTGAGCACAAGCTGCCGCTGAATGGCTCGACGCCGAGCCAGAATCTGCGGGTCGCCCTGCAACGTTTTCATTTCTTCACGCACTTCTTGCGGCGTCATGCGCAAGTCCTGCTCGTGTTTCCAGCGTTGATAGGCGAAGTCCAGGATTGCCAGTACCAGCAGCGCAACGCCGATTTTGAGGCACGTCCAAAGCGAAATCTCAGTGAGAAACAGCGCGATCTGCGGAACTTCTAATCCGCTCAGCGACAGGATTGCTTCGCGCTGACTCGACAGACTCCACAACGCCACGACCCCGACGACCAGAATCTTGAACACGCCGAAGGCCAAACGAATCGCGTTGGTCATCGAGAACAACCGCGAGGCGCCTTTCAACGGATCGACACGCGACAGATCAAAGGCCAGCTTCTGCGGCAGAAACAGGAAACCGATTTGTCCCAGATTGACCGCGATGGCGATCAGCAGCAACAGGCCGAAGATCGGCAGCGTGACGCGGCCCAGTCCCAGCATCAGTTCGTTCCACTGTGCCACGGCCGTGTCACGGTCGGCTGCCAGAAACGTCGGGCTGGCCAATTGTCGCTGGGTGAGCTCGCCCAAAAACGTGACGATCGAACTGCCCAGATACAGCAGCAGGGCCAGCGCACCGATCAGTAAGAGTGCGGATGCCAAGTCGTGGCTGCGCGCCACCTCGCCCTGCTCGCGCGCCTGCTGCCGGCGAAATGGGGTTGCGTCTTGCGATTTTTCGCCGAATTGCTCGGGCATCGCTTACTCGCCGATATCTACGATCGCCGCGCGGAGAGCTTCGATCGACATTTCCGCCTGGTCCTGAAAAATCCACGCGACCGCACCCAGCGAAATCGACAGCGTGGCCAGCATGACCATCGTGTTGACGCTGAAGCCCACTGCGAACACGTTTAACTGCGGCAACGTGCGGCTGATCAGACCCATCACCAACACCGACAACAACAGCGCGACCATCACCGGTGCGGCCGCACGAATGCCGAGCATGAAACTTTGCGTCGTCACGTCAACCAATGCATTGACGATGGTCGGCGAGAATTCGGCGCTGCCGGGCGGCATTACTTGAAATGTGTCGAGCAGGGCACTCATCACCTGCCGATGGCCGCCGATGGCGACGAAAACGGCTAGCGTGACCAAGTCCATTAGTTGCGCAAAAATCGGCACGCTGCTATCGAAGCTGGGGTCGAAGATGTCGGCCAGGGACATGCCGCTCATCTGACCCATGATTTGGCCGGCCAGTTGCAGACCGGTGAACAGGATCATCACTCCCAAGCCCAGCGCCAGTCCAATCACCGCTTCACGCCCAATCATGACCAACAGATTCAGCAAGTTGCCGGGCTGCTGGACGTACGTGCCCCAATGCAACGGCGTGATGATTAGCGACAGACTCACCGCCAGCAATCCGCGCACCTGCATGGGCACGGACCGCGGACCGAACACCGGCGCCGTCATCACCAGGCCGCTGATTCGCGTCAGCACTAGCACGAAGACGAGGAACTGGTCGAGATAAAGTTGTAGGAGCGGTTGCACGGATGGATGAAGGATGAAAGTTGAAGGATGAGAGCATTGATGAGTAGCCGAAGTCGCCAGACTTTGGCCGGATCTTGAGAAAACCAAACTCTGGCGAGTTCGGCTACATCGATCAGTATACGATTGACAAAGCATTAGCCGCCGGTGATTAGGCGGGGGATGTTGATGATTAGGTCTTCGGAGTATTCCATCATGCGCTGGACCAGCCACGGCAAGCAGAAGCTGAGGGCGACGACCATGGCGACAATTTTGGGGACGAAGGAAACCGTTTGATCCTGAATCTGCGTCAGCGCCTGAAGGAGGCCGATTACGAGCCCGACAAGCATACCGACCACCAGCATCGGCGCGCTGATCAGCAGCGAGATCATGATCGCCTCGCGGCCCAGATCGATGGCACTTTGTGCGTCCATAGGTTAAAGCAGTCAGCGGTCAGCGGTCAGCGGTCAGCAGTCAGCAGTCAGTACTCAGTAATGGGCATTTCGTCCTTCGTACTTAGTCCTTCGTACTTTGTACTTAGTCCTTCGTCCGTCACATGTACGTTCCAAAACTCTCCAGCAGCATGCCGACGACTAGCGTCCAGCCGTCGACTAGCACGAACAACATCAGTTTGAATGGCAGCGAGATCATTACCGGCGGCAGCATCAGCATGCCCATCGAAATGGTCACGCTGGCGATCACGATGTCCAGGATCAGAAACGGCAAGTAGATTTGAAAGCCGATCAAGAACGCGGTCTTCAGTTCGCTGAGCATGTAGGCCGGCAGCAGGACTTGTAGCGGCACGTCGTCGTAGGTCTGCGGCGCGGGCGTGTCTTCGGGCAGGTATCGGTAAAACATCCACACGTCGTCGCTGTTGCCCGCGATTTCGATCTGGCGGCTCATGAAGCGGCGAATCGGCTTGACGCCGGCTTGCCAAGCGTCCTCCATGCTCATGCTCACGTTCGGGTCGGAATACGGCTTGATCGCGCCGTTGTAGACCTCTGTCCAGACAGGCGTCATGATCAGCAGCGTCATAAACAGGGCGATCGACGTGATCACTTGGCTGGGCGGAAGCTGTTGCGTTCCCAGTGCCTGCCGCAGAATTCCCAACACCACCACGATGCGCACGAAGCTGGTTGTCATCAGCAATATCGCCGGTGCCAGGCTCAGCACCGTCAACAGCAACATGATCTGCAGCGTGGAACTGAGCCCTTCGGGACTGGTCCAAACTTGCGGCCCACCGGACAGCGTGTCTGTGATCGTCGGCGCGGCAACTGGTGCTTGTGGAACGACCTGAGGTTGAAGCGGCGCTTCCTGAGCGACGACCGTTGAGTAATCAAGCAGGCTGATCGCGGCAATGACGACGACAACCACAAAGTAGCCGAACTCGCCAGAGTTTGGTCTTTTCCGAATTCCGACCAAAGTCTGGCGACTTCGGCTACACCCAATGACCCAGTTTCGAGTATTACGATGCATCGTTTGTCTCCCGTGACCGCGTGCGGCGAGCGGTTGCCGCGCCATCGCCCAGGAATCCGGGCGGGGCCGGTTCGTTGGAGAGTTGCGACAGCACTTGGCGGAATGTGGCCGAGATACTGCCGGGCTGATTTTGCTGGCAGATGCCGCACAGCCGATCGACTTCGTCGCGGTCGGTGATTTCGGTTAGGGTTTCCGCGCCATTGGGCGTGACGGACAGCAGCAGCAACTTGTTGCCCAGACGGACCAAATGCATTTGCTGCCGGCCGCTCAGTGGCGCGCGGCCCATCAATTCGATGACTTCCTTGGGCAGCATCGCGGTCGCTTTGGGATTCACGCGCCGGGCGAACCAGGCGACGAGCAAGAACAACCCGACGACAACTGCCAAGCTGCTAAAGACTGTGACCAGCGAGCCAGACGGTGTGCGTTTGTCCGGCTGTTTTGAATTCTGTTGGAGGCGGCCCGAAGGCGGCGCGAGCGCGATTGGCTGATCGGAACTGCGCGGCGATGACGCGACGCCCTCGTCCTGTCCCCTGTCCCCAATCCCCTGTTCCCTACCATATTGAAAGCGAAGCGGGCCGATGTCCGGCTGCTGGACTGCGTGCACGTCGTCGGCCGAAATGGCCGCCGCTGGTTGTGCAACGAGGAAGAAGATTAAACAGCAGCCGACGAGGCGACGCATCCTTGCGTTTCCTTTTTGAGTGCATTGATGGGTAGCCGAAGTCGCCAGACTTTGGCCCTACTTCTCGAAAACCAAACTCTGGCGAGTTCGGCTACATCCATCAGTTCACCGTTGACAGAGCACTAGTCCGCGTGGTCGCCCGACACCAACTCGGCCACGCGTACGCAAAAGTTATCGTTCAGCACCAGCACTTCGCCACGCGCAATCAAGCGGCCGTTCACATAGATATCGACCGGGTCGCCGGCCAACTTGTCCAGCGGCACGACCGAGCCCTTGCGCAGCTTGAGCACGTCTTCCAAATACATGTGCGTGCGTCCCAGTTCGATTTTCAAATCGAGTTCGACGTCGCGCAGCAGATCGAGCGTGGCCTTTTCGGTCGAGGCGGGCGTGCCGGCAAAGTCTCGCCATTGAAACGGCGCGATGCTCTCCAGGATTTCGCCCACGGGATTGTCGACTGAGGCAATCGCTTGCTCGGCTTGATCCAATAGCAGTTGAATATCGTCGCCCGTGGCTTTCGTCGCGGAACGAGCGCCGCCCGCCGGTCTCGCCGGCGCTGATTGGGTGGCCAGGCGCGACGAACCAGCTTCCACCGCCGCCGATTTCGCGGCCGCGCCGACGCTCTTCTGAATCAGTTCGGCGATTTCGTCACTGCCGAGCACTGGGTCATCCTTGGCAGCCGGGCCTTTGGGTGCCGCCGGCCCCATGCTGGCTTGGGCCTGCCGCAATAGCTCTTCGATCTCGTCGCGGGCGACCTGCTGTGGATTGTCTGGCATAAGGAATCCGTTCTTTGTGCTTTGTCAAATCTGAAAAGTGGGGTAAGCATCCTGCTTGCCAACACAAATCTCACTGTTAAACGCAAGCTGGAAGCTTACGCCACTTAATTTGCCGACGCCAAAATTAAGCTTTGACAAAGCACTAGCCGCGAAAACTACTGCTCGACGAACGAGAACTCGCTGAACACGATGGAGCGCAGAATAGGTTTGCCGAGCAGGGCGTTACTTTTCTCTAAAATTCGCCGTTTGATCAACCCCAACCCGGGGTCTGTCAGGTCAGTTATCTCGGAATTCCGGATCTCGACGATGATCTGGTCACGCAAGCGGTGCTTGTGAGTGGCGAAAAGCTCCGTGAATCCGACATGATCCGTGTCGAGCACCGTGCCGACGAGCTGAAAGTCGATGCGCAGCGTTGTGCTCGACGTCGGCTGGTGTGACGTGATGCTGTAAGTACCCAGTTCCACCTCGGTTACCGGGGCGTTGTCTTTTTCCGGGATGGGGCTTTGTTCATCGGGCAGCGTTAGAGCGGCATCCGCGACCGGTTTGCTTTCCAGCGCGGCTGCGACTTCGTCGGCCGACGGAATGAACAAATACGCTAGCACGCCTTCAGCCAGCAGCACGCCGCCGATGATGGCAACAATCGCGAGTTTGTCCGCCAGACCGCGGCCCGATTTGGTTGCCGGCTTGGACTCGTCAGGTTTTGGTTCGCGCTCAGCCACTGGGTGTTCCCATCAAGTCGTCAACCACTTCATCCAGTATGAACACCTCGACGCGAGGGTTCTGTTTGAGCAGGTTTGCATCCGTGCCCAGATAGACTGGCTCGTTGGGGCCGGCCACCGACATGCGAATGCGCTTGGGGTCGAAGCCCAAATCGTTTACCAAATATTGCATCGTGTTTCGACAGCGGCGGTAGGCGAGTTCAAAATTGTCCTCATGCTGCGGCTGTGAATCCACCGGCCGCAGCGACGTATGCCCGCGGACTTCGATCTTTTGCGGTTTGCCTTCCAAGACGGCGGCTTCGGTCTGCAAATCCAGCCGCGCGGCTTCGCTGAGCTCGGCGGAATGTTCGTCGAAGAAGACCACGGTGCCGACCGTTGTCGTGCTGCCGGGACGAATGATGCGTACGCGCGGATAGTCGCCCGTCGGCGCTTGCACCTTGTCGCCGCCGTTCGCCGTATTCAGTCGCTGTGCGCGTCCCAAACTGGCCAGCTTCGACATGGACGAATTGCGCGGCCGCCCGTTGCCTGGAGCCAAACTCAGCGACGACGAGTCGTAGCCGAACTGCCGGCGTATCGATTCAACCATCGCTTGGTACTTTTCCTGCTCTTTGACTTCGCTCAGCGACACCAGCATGATGAAGAACGTCAGCAGCAGCGACATCATGTCGCCGAACGTGACGACCCATTCCGGAACGCCGGCTACCGGTTCTTCTTCGATCGCCATGCTGTTAGGCCGCCTTTGACGCCGCCGCGCGCAATTTGGGCGGCAGGAACGTGCTGAGTTTCTGTTCCACGACGCGCGGATTCTCGCCCGACTGAATGGCCATGATGCCGCGGATGACAATCTCCAGCGCCACAAGTTCTTGTTTGTTATAAAAGCCTAGCTTTTCCGCGAAGGGGATGAACACGACGTTCGACGCGATGGCTCCGTACAACGTCGTAATCAACGCCACGGCCATACCCGAACCGATGCTCGACGGGTCCGACATGTTGCTCAGCATCATGATCAAACCCATCAAAGTCCCGATCATCCCGTAAGCCGGTGCAAACCGGCCCAACTGATCGATCACGCTGCGCCCGTCGCGGTGCCGCGTGGCGACGGCGTCGATTTCCGTGCGCATGATGTCTTCGATCACTTCTGGCCGAGTCCCGTCCACGGCCATTTGGATGCCCAGCCGGATGAAGGCATTGGGGACTTCGTCCAAACGGCTTTCTAGCGCCAGCAGCCCGTCGCGCCGAGCAATTTCTGCCAGGCTCACAAGCTGCTCGATCAGTTCTCGCACGTTAACCGCCTTGGTGAGAAAGACCTTCTTGACCACCATCGGCATTGCCAAAATGTTCTTCAGCGGGAAGCAGATCAGCGCCGCGGCAATCGATCCGCCGAACACGACCATGATCGACGGATAGTCGATAAACGCCGTGAGCGGCGCAGTGCCGATCAGGATCGATCCCAAAATCAGACCGAAGGCCAACAGCAGGCCGATCAGGCTGGCAATGTCCATGAGTCAGTTCGCCCTTATAAACTGCGCGGTAGTGGTACAAGTTGCCGTAGCGGAAGTGGTGACACTTCCGAAGTCTCACGACTTCGGCTACCAAAATGTACCACTACCAACTGCGCGGCGGGATCAAATGTTTGGTTTGCTGATAACGTACGGCCCGATCAAGCACTTCATCCATGGATTCCACGACAACCAGACGATCGCCGGAAGTCAGCGTGATGAACGTGTCGGGCCGCGACTCGACGTAGCGAATCAAATCGGCGTTCAAAATGAACGGCTCACCGCCCAGGCGGGTTAGCTTAATCATCGCAATCGTTGCTCCGTGCACGCCTACTTGAGCAAAACGCCTCGCGCATAAAAATGCCCGGCGCGGCCGCAACGGCTGCACCAGGCAAACATAGGACACAATGAACGACGCGGCGC
>JBGTKH010000335.1:0-6296 GCA_041744735.1 Pirellulaceae bacterium
AACGTGGCCCGATTCGGCGTCGTACATGACCAGAGCGCCATTCTCAAGCCGCATTCGGACGCCGAGCTGCTCGCACGCCAGAAATCCCTCGGCGTCCGCTTCGATGCGTGCAAAGTCACCTTCATCCAGCCGGAATCCGTACAGCGGCGGGTCGAGGTAATCGCTGGTCGGGTCGTACAGGAACAGTTCCTTAACGCCCATTCGCGCGTAAATCGGGGTCTTAAAGACCATATCCTCTCGCTGCGTGCTCCGGGACGTCACCTCGAACACCACGTCCGGCGCCTTGCCTTCCTCCCAGATCTTGAACGTACGCCGCTCATGCGGGTCGCAGCCTTTGACCACGAAATCGTCAGGCACAACGAACTTCGTCGGGGCTCCCTCAACGTAATAGACCAACAGGTCAGACGAAACGTAGACCTGCTCGCCGCGATAGCGGTAGCTGAGTAGATTCAAGATGCGAATCATCCAGCGGCGGTGCAGATCGGTTTCACCCATAGGCTTGCCGTCCGATTCCGGGTATTCGATGGCCGGTGTTGTTTGACCGAGACTCATGGTTCGAGATTTCCAACAAGGAATGATCGTCCACCATTATACGCTACGCGCGGGGTGGTTTGAACATACCTGTTTAACCGCAACGCCAACGGCGTGCGCGGATCGGTGCGGCTGGATGCGAATCGACGCGAAGCACTGGCCGATGGCCTTGTGGTAAAACAGCTTTGTGTATCGATCGAAACGGCGTTACGTCTGTCGAGCGGCCACGACACGTTGCGTCATAGGCCGGGATTGCGGTTGGCCAACAGGAGGAAAACGGTCTTGAAGCGCCTGCACGTTCATGTCTTCTTCGCGCAGGGCTTCCATGGCGCGGACGGCGGCTTCGGCGGCTTGGATGGTGGTGATGCAGGGGACGCCGTGCTGGACGGCGGCGGCGCGGATGCGGCCTTCGTCGGTCCGAGCCCCTTTGCCGCTGGGCGTGTTCATGATCAAGGCGACTTCGCCGTTCTTCAGATGATCGATCAGGTTGGGATGACCTTCGGCGATCTTCTTGACGTGCTGGATCGGGATGCCGGCTTCTTCCAAGCGCCGTGCGGTGCCGTCGGTGGCGATCAGTTCAAAGCCGAGTGCCGACAGCCGCATGGCCAGTCCGACGACTTGTTCCTTGTGCCGCTGCGTGACGCTGAGAAAAATCCTGCCGCGCTCGGGCAGCACCACGCCCGCGGCGAGTTGGCTTTTAGCGAAAGCGATGGAAAACCGCTCGCTGATGCCCATCACCTCGCCGGTGCTGCGCATTTCGGGGCCGAGCACAATATCGACGCCCACAAACTTACGGAACGGGAAGACGCTCTCTTTGATCGACACATGCGACGGCACGGGGTCGGCGGTGATGCCCAGTTCTTTCAGCGTCATGCCGGTCATCACCTTGGCCGCGATTTTCGCCACCGGCACGCCCGTCGCCTTGGCGACAAACGGCACGGTGCGGCTGGCGCGCGGGTTGACTTCCAGCACATACACGTTCATCTTACCGTCTTCTTTTTTGACGGCGAATTGCACGTTCATCAGGCCGATGACCTTCAGGTGCTTGGCCATCGCGTGCGTGGCTTCGCGAATCTCTTGCACGACCGGGCCAGACAGGCTGTAGGGCGGAATCACACAGGCCGAGTCGCCCGAATGCACGCCGGCCTCTTCAATGTGTTCCATAATGCCCGCCACGATCACGTCTTGTCCGTCGCAGATTGCATCCACATCGACTTCGGTCGCGTCTTCCAGGAAGCGATCTATCAACACAGGCTGGCCTTGAGCGACAACAAAGGCTTCGGCCACGTAGCGTTCGAACTGTGCCTGGTCGTAGCAAATCTCCATCGCCCGGCCGCCCAACACGTAGCTGGGCCGCACCAGCGCCGGGAAGCCGACGTTGGCCGCTTCGCCTCGAGCCTGACTCAACGTGCGAGCGATGGCATTGGCCGGCTGTTTCAGGTTGAGCCGATGCAGTATCTGTTGGAATTTTTCGCGGTCCTCGGCCGCTTCGATCGTGTCGACGCTGGTTCCGATGATCGGGGCGCCGGCGGAAGCCAACGCGCGGGCCAGATTTAATGGCGTTTGACCGCCGAACTGCACGATCAGGCCGTCGGGTTGTACGCGGTCGCAGATGTTCAGCACGTCCTCGGTCGTCAGCGGCTCGAAGAACAGCAGATCGCTGGTGTCGTAGTCGGTGCTGACCGTCTCCGGGTTCGAGTTGACCATGATCGACTCGATGCCCAACTCGCGCAGTGCGTAGCTGGCGTGGCAGCAGCAATAGTCGAACTCGATCCCCTGCCCGATGCGATTCGGCCCGCCGCCCAGAATCATGATCCGTTTGATGCCCGGCTGTTTCGGCGGCGTCTCGTCTTCGCTCTCGTAGGTCGAATAGTAATACGGCGTGTAAGCCTCGAACTCCGCCGCGCATGTGTCAACCGATTTGTACACCGGCACGATGCCGCGCGATTTGCGGTGCTTGCGGATCTCCATCTCGCTGGTGCTCCACAGCGTCGCAAGCTGGCGGTCCGAGAAGCCGAACCGTTTTGCACGCAGCAGCATCGCATCGTCGACTTGCAAGACGTCGCTGAACTTTCGCAGCTCGTCCTCCATCTCGACGATCTCGAACAACTGGTCGAGAAACCAAGGGTCGATGAACGTCAATTGGTGAATCTCTTCGAGCGTCATGCCGCTCTTTATCGCATACCGCAAGTACCACGCGCGATCCGCGTTCGGTGTGGCCAGTTTCGCGCGGATTTCTTCGTGCGATGGCTGGTTGGCCGTGTCCCACAAATCCTTGCCGTCACAACCAAAACCGAAGCTGCCCACCTCCAAGCCGCGCAATGCCTTTTGAAACGACTCCTTGAACGTGCGGCCGATGGCCATCGTCTCGCCGACGCTCTTCATTTGCGTGGTCAGCGTCGCATCCGCTTCGGGAAATTTTTCGAAAGCGAACCGCGGGATTTTCGTCACCACGTAGTCGATCGTCGGCTCGAAGCAGGCTTGTGTCTTGCGAGTGATGTCGTTGGGCAGTTCGTGCAGCCGATAACCGACGGCCAGCTTGGCCGCGATCTTCGCGATTGGAAAACCCGTAGCCTTCGATGCCAACGCGCTGGAGCGGCTCACGCGCGGGTTCATCTCGATCACAATCATCCGCCCGGTCTGCGGATGGATGGCGAATTGAATGTTCGAACCGCCCGTCTCGACGCCGATCTCGCGCATCACGGCCAGGCTGGCATCGCGCATGAGTTGGTACTCTTTGTCGGTCAGCGTCTGGGCCGGGGCGACGGTGATCGAATCGCCGGTGTGCACGCCCATCGGATCGAAGTTCTCGATCGAGCAGATGATCACGACATTGTCGTCCACGTCGCGCATCACTTCCATCTCGTACTCTTTCCAGCCGATGATGGATTCTTCGATCAGCACTTCGGTGATCGGCGACTGGTCCAGGCCGCGGCGAACCAGCGTGTCAAATTCGTCTTTGTTGTAAGCGATCGCCGACCCGCTGCCACCCATCGTGAAACTCGGCCGGACCACGCACGGCAGACCTACGTCGGCCTGTACGCGGCGGGCTTCGTCGACCGTGTGCACCGTCTCGCCGCGGCAGACTTCCAAGCCGATCTTTTCCATCGCCTTTTTGAACTGGTCACGTTCTTCGGCCTTGGCGATCACGTGCGACTTGGCCCCGATCATCTCGACGCCGTACTTCTCCAGTACGCCGTGCTTGTCCAACTCCATTGCCAGATTCAGCGCCGTCTGGCCGCCCAGCGTGGGCAGCAACGCGTCGGGCCGTTCGATCTCGATCACTTTGGCGACGATTTCCCAAGTCAGCGGCTCGATGTACGTCCGCTCGGCCGTGCCCGGATCGGTCATGATCGTGGCCGGATTGGAATTGACCAGCACAACTTCGTAGCCCTCTTCGCGCAGGGCCTTGCACGCCTGCGTGCCCGAATAATCGAACTCGCAAGCTTGACCGATCACAATCGGACCGGAACCGATGAGCAGAATCTTCTTAATATCGTCGCGACGCGGCACGGTGCGAAACTTTCTGTGGCAGGGACCAACGCGCAGGGAATCTCCCGCACGTCGCTGGACGGTGTGTAAAATCCCTTGAAATTAGCATTCCACGGGGCACGTTTACAAGGGGTAAAGAGCTGGGCAATCGACCGCCGATGGTCAGAACTCCATCATGAAAACTGCAAGACCGCAGTCGTAACGGGTAGAACGAACTATCTCGCGACAAATCGTGTGCGATCGCGGCAATCACGGAAGTTCGTCCGCGGATTCATCGCTGTCCGGGTCGCATGACGTTGACGGCGGCGTCACGGCGAGCGGCTCGTCTTCGTCAATCAAGTCACGAAACAGCGGGAGATCTCGTTCGCAACCGGCACTGAGCGACTTACGCCACGCCGGCGGCACGTCCAGTGCCCCGGCGGCGCGGAGCTCTTCGACGGAGATCAAGTGAGGGCCGGGATCGATGCCGGCTGCAATTTTGGCGGCATATTCGCGTCGAACTTCGGCAATCGTTTCGTTAACCTCGTTCAGCCACTTGTTGGCGGCGGCAGCGCGGAGCTCCTCCCAGCGCTGGATCTGAGCAGGGGTGGGATTGCCATGCTCATCGTACTCGATGTCCGACACGTCGTCGTAATAGGGTTCAGCGTCGGAATTCGATTGTCGGTCCATCACAGATTTCCTTCAGGAGTTGTGCTTGTGCCGGTTCCATCTCGACCAGCAACCCCAGAACATGCAAGACGTTGAGCAGTTCGGTCGTGTACTCGGCCAGCCAATGGTCAGGTTGAATGTCGCCGAGCTTGGACGGCGGCCGGCGGTCGCCGATGATCGGCCGCTCGCGATTTTTCTTACGGTAGCTGAACCACTGTGTCAACACTCGCTTGCCCGAGACCTCGTACTGCCACACCGCCGCAGGCACGTTCTCAATGAATCCTTTTCCGATCAGCAGCCGGTGTTTACTTTCATCGTACTGGATTTCATCGGGCATGGAATCGGGGTCGCCCGGGATGGCGCCGTCTCTGGGAATGCGCGGCGCATGATTTTTCGGCAGTCGTGGCGGGCCGGGGGGACGATTCGCCTTGGCGTCGGCATAACGCTCGCCGAACGTATGCACCCAAATCACGCGCCGGCCTATCTCGATCGCCCTCGTAAACAACGTCGCTTGCTCCGTCAGGGGAATTCGCAATCCGGGTTGGGCCAGATCCTTCTCAAACCGAGACGTGTACGCCGGACTGGCCGCCACGGCGGCTATGTACGCCAGAAATTCCTCTGCGGCGACCGGCGAGCCATACTTCGCGCTCACTTGCTCCAGGAGTTTCGGCTCCAGGTTCGGCGCCGTCGCGGCGGCATCACGCCAGAGAGGAAAGACTCGGCCACCGAAGGAGCCTTTGTAGTGATCCAGGTCTGGAATCGCGGCTGAAAATGTAATCGCCGGACCGGACGTGGGCGAGGTACGACTTAAGGCAGTCAAGTATACCTGCCGGTCCGAGTATGACCGCCAAAGGTCCGCATTAGGCTGCGTGATGACTCGCGGGTCGGGAATGATCCATTGCCGATTGAATGATCGAAACGCGTAGCGCACGGGAGTCGGACACGGTCCCTTTTCATCAACCATCGCGCGCGAGCGTAGTTCATATCCCGGTATGGGATTTCGGACAACCGACCGAATGTGTCGATCAGCGGGCTTGCCACCACGAAGCGTTGCATGAAACAGTTCTTCTTTTTTCTCGATTGGAGCTTCTACGAGTTTGCTCCAGCGGCGCTCAAGAGATTCGGCATCCGGTGCGATTACCCAAACTCGCTTTGGTTGCACCCCCGAACCGTCATAGGCAAACAATTCATCGAGCGCGGCGTAACTCGCCCATTTGCCGGTCGCCGCGGGCAAAAAACGGCGCTCGCCAGTCGGTCGAACAGTCTTGCCAACTCTTCGATGCGAGCTTGAGTTCGGCAAGAGCTTCAAATTTCACCTCGCGCTTGCCGGCCGGCAACACGGTGTATTTCACCACGGCCGGTGCATCAGCCGCCTTCTTCTTCGACCGCGCTGCCAAAACGATGCAGACCGGTTGTTGCACGCCTTGGAAAATGCGCGTCGGCACGTCGGGCTGGTGGCCTTCGGGCGAGCAGTCGATCACCCAGATTCGGTCGGCCGTGCGGCGCAGGTAATCGCGCATCCGTTGGAACCCGGGCCCGTTGAGGAAACCCGCGACCGTGATGAAGCAGACGATGCCGGTGTCGTGCTTGGGATCGCGGTCGAAAACCTTCCAGGTGGCCCACCG
>JBGTKH010000336.1:0-5669 GCA_041744735.1 Pirellulaceae bacterium
CAACCGACGGCGCTGCGTGGTCCGCGTGCTGGTCGAGATGCTCGCGCCGTACAAGGGGCGAGTTTACGATCCGTGCTACGGCTCGGCCGGCATGTTCGTGCAGAGCGAAAAGTTCGTCGAAGAGCATGGCGGGCGGATCGGCGACATCGCGGTCTACGGGCAGGAGTCCAACTCGACGACGCGGCGGCTAGCGATGAAGATTGAATACTCGGAGGTGGTCACAATTTGTGGTGTTGTACGGTGTGCGTACCAAAAGGTTGAATGAGCAGATCAAGAGAAACCAGACGCGGTTTCCGGGCGATTTCATGTTCCAACTGACGGCAGAGGAGAAAGCGGAGGTGGTCGCAAATTGCGACCACCTCTCCAAACTCAGATTCTCGCCGACGCTGCCCTACGTCTTGACCGAGCACGGCGTCGTCATGGCGGCCAGCGTGCTGAACTCGCCGCGAGCGGTCGAGGTCAGCGTGTTCGTCGTGCGAGCGTTCGTGAAGCTGCGGCAACTGGTGCTGGCTCACAAGGACTTGGCCGGCAAACTCGATCAGCTCGAACGCAAGGTCGGCAGCCACGACGAGGCGATCAAGCAACTCGTCGCCGCCATCCGCCAACTCATGGCACCGCCCGATCCGCCGAAAAATCAAATGGGCTTTCACGCGATACGCGACTCCGCCAAGGAGAAGACTGAGCCGTCCAAACCGACCGCCTCGGTGAAGCCGCCAAAACGCCGGAGACGCACCGATGCTTGAACGACTCGATAACCGACGGCGATTTGTGGTCCGCGTGCGGGTCGAGATGCTCGCGCCGAACAAGGGGCGAGTCTACGATCCCTGCTGCGGTTCGGCCGGCATGTTCGTGCCGAGCGAAAAGTTCGTCGAAGAGCATGGCGGGCGGATCGGCGACATCGCGGTCTACGGGCAGGAGTCCAACTCGACGACGCGGCGGCTGGCGATGATGAACCTGGCCATTCGCGGCATCGAAGCAGACCTCGGCCCCGAGCACGCCGACACGTTCCGCCGCGACCTGCACAAAGACCTCAAGGCCGATGACGTGCTGGCCAATCCGCCCTTCAACAATTCGGACTGGCACCGCAGCGACGAGGACGTGCGGTAAAAGTACGGCCTGTCCCCCCCAAGGGGACGCGAACTTCGCCTGAGTGCAGCACTTCTTCCACCGTCACATCACCCCAACGTTGTCGTTGCTGCAAAAGAAATACGAATTACGGAGTTGCAAGCGTTTCAGCCTGATGTAGCATCAACCTTGCGGATTATGGCTCTGCTTAGATAGGATGACCTGGGATCATGGCATTTCAGACTGACGCACCATTCGCCGTTTTCCTCCGCAGCACCGCACGCACGGCGGTAGCAGAAGAATCCGCGCCTGCTGTGAATTTTCTTCTCGAAGAGCGACTCCCGGTGCCCCGTGAACAAGCGTTCCTGACGACCACTCCCGGTCCGGCTCCGACGGGATGGGATATTCCGTCGTGGTGGCAGACATTTGGAAATCACTACAGCGATTCCGTGGCACTTCCTGTGCGCCGCGCGCCGGACATCTCGACCTTCGCTGCCGTGAATCAGGAAAATCATCTAGCCATCGAATCCCATCAAGATGTCGTGCGGATCGAGTCGCTCAAGGCATTGCATCAGCGCTTTCCGGGAGACTTCGACTCCCCATCCGACCTTGCTGCCGAACTTCGCAATCTCATTCGTTCAAGACAACCCGGCCAGTCGGGCACCTGCAGCGACGACCAGCGCAGCCGATTGGCGTCGTGGTTGGAGGATCTGAACAAGAGACGCGATGCGCGTCCGGCGTTTGCAGCCCCGTTCGGTGAAGTCGAACACTTGCTGGCCGCTCCCGACTGCGCCACGCAATTGCGGAATGTGCTTGGTCTCGCCCATTTCGGTGGTTCGCCGTCCAAGCCCTTGCCCGTGGTCTTGTGCCGTTATAATCTTGCGCGTGTCGAACGTGCGGCGCGAAAGGCGAAAGTTACGGCATGGGCGGCAGTTCCAACAGTGCTCGAAGCCGGAGGTTTCTCTGGGCCTGGTGCGTCATTCTTCCCGTTCCCGATGGCCGCGGCGGACAGCAACCCATTTGGATTCGGTGTTACGATTAACTTTGCCGAGGATGGTGGATTGGATTTCAAATCAGAGCTCTTGCACTTCCGGCTCGACTACACTTTGGAAGATTTCGTCATGGTAGGCGACCTTACCGACGAAATAACCACTGCCCAACTATCAGCCGCCCGTCAGCAACATTTTGGATTGTTGGAGACGGACTTTCGCTTTCGTACCGACGTGTCATCACCATGAATGAAGCCCTTCAACGCTGGCGCGAAGAGTTCGCGCGGGAACCGGACACCGCCTTCGACCGACTGGTGCGCGGTCTCGTTCCGTTGGGGGCGGCCGGCCAGCTTTCGTTTGGCGAAGTCCTTGATGGCCTCTTCGAGCCGGGAGATACGGCGCTCGACACCGCTGCAGCACGCTGGTTGGAACGGCACATCCTCGGACTGCTGCCGGACGGCACATCGCTGCATCGTTGGGTGGCGGTTCTGGAGGAATACTTCCGGGGCATCGCGGCGATGGAACTGCCGAAGACCGGCGAGATCCTCCGCCGCCAGCACAAACGCATCCGGCTTTGGCTGCATGGCTTCTACGAAGGCCCGGATCGTGACCCGGAAGGCTCGTACCTCCTCGCTCTCACCCGCGCTCAAGACAGCCAGCAGTTCTCACCCCTTTGGCGGAGTCTGATTCTTGGGGACGAACTTGCGGGGCGATCGTATCTTGGCATCGGCATCCTCGGCTTTCGCAAGATGCCCGAACAGGATCGCCGCGAAGCTGCGGATGTTCCGGAGGGACTGGTTCAGGCCTTGGTTGAACTCGGGGACAAGCCGGGAACCGGTCAGGCCAAATGGAAGCAAACCATGCGCAGCCTGTTCGCCACCTACCGGCGAAGCGAGAGCTACTGGGTCGACCATCTGGCACCGCTGCTACCGCACTATACGCAACCGTCAAACGCTCGCGAGTGGCTTTCGGCGCTGCTGCCGGGAATCCCCAAGTGGCGACCGCCGATAGCGGAGACTCTGGTTCCGGTGCGAAGAACGACCAAAGTCCCTGTTCCTGTTTCACGGGAATGGGCTAAACGTGTCCGGGACAACGCGGACCTATGCGACGCGCCCGAGTTTTCCGCATTCCTGGACCAGCATCGCGCCTATGTCGAAACGACTGGCGACCCGGAATACATCAACAAGACCTTCAACAATCTGTCCACAGCCATCATCCGTGCCGACAGCGGGCGTTCGGATTACGCACTGTCCTTAATCGAAGAAGCCTTGGAATGGGCACCTTGGAATCCACACAACTGGACTTCCTACGCCATCGTGCTCTGTAGCGCGCATCGCGAGGAAGACGCCATCAGCGCCCTTTGGGAAGCGCGGCATCGGTTCGCTTGGAATCCCTTCATCCGCACCGAACTCGGCCGCATTCTGCGTGAGAATGGCGACCTGACCGCTTCCGAGGGAGTGCTCCGCGAAGCGGTCGGCCATTTCCCGAGCGATGTCGTCTGCCGAACTGCATTGGCCCAGACGCTGCGGGCGATGGAACGGTTTGAAGATGCTCGCGACGTCTATGAGCAAGCCTGCCGTGACTTTCTCGATGATGTGATCTGCCGAAAGGGATTGGCGGATTTGCTGATCGATTTGGACGACGCGGACGGAGCCGAACGCATCTATCGCGAGGTTTTGGAAGTCGATGAACGTGACCGATATGCGAGAGGTGGCCTAGCCCGCGCTTTGTCGATCCGCAGCGCCAGAACCCGCGACGCCGAACTCCGAGACAAAGCCAAGGGCCTCTTGGAAGAGCTGGCATACGAGGGAAACCACGACGCGCGAAGCCGTCTGCAAGATTTCGACGAGCAGTGGGAACGAGCGACGACCGATCCGACGTTGACGTTTCGGCGAGAGACGGGAGAATTACCGCCGCCGGCCCGCCGGGAACAGCAGGGCCGTGCGATGGCGGCCATGAGCGTCGCCGAGCGACTGGGTCGGGCGATGATCCTCCTCTGGCAAGCCGAGCGTGCCACAGACGCGACCGTGAGGTCTTCGCTGTGTACACCGGCAACCGCACTGCTCGATCTGCGCGAAGACAAGATCGACGATGACCTGCTGGCCGCGTTCGTGGAAACACGCGGCCTGATCTTGCTCGCGAGCGGCGATGCGCGAAGTGCGCTGGACTATTTTCAAGAGCAGATTCGTTGCTACGGACGGGGCGGCTGGATCGGCATCCGCCTCGGCAAACAGCGTGCCCGCATTCTCCTCGGCGAGCCCGGAGATGCCGACGACGCCGTCGAAGCTCCCAGTTCCCAGATCGCACGCTTCGCGCTGCATGTGGCGTGCGTCATTCAGGCATTGGCCGCCTCTCCGCAGGAATCAGAGGTCCGCGACCTCCTCAAATCGCTCTATCCCCGCGCCGCCGAGTTCGCCGCGCGCGTCCGACCGGATGACCAAGGGGGACTCGCCATCGAAAGCGGTGCCGAGATGCTCGGTGCCTTCCTGCAAACCCGCTGGTTCCGCCCCGCCGGTGTTCAATCCGTCGAGGACTTGGACCGCCCCGAAGCGTTGCACGCGGTCATCGAGCGTATCAACAACACCCGGACGGACACGTTCGACGTGATCTCCAACTCGACGATGGCACAGGCGGCGTGAATGCCGGCGTGCATCGCCGGGCCGTGTTCGGCGAGTACGTCTCGGTCTACGACATCCAGCAAGCGGTCATCGACAAGGCCACGGTCCCGATCTACTACGAAAGCCGCATCGCCAAGCTGCGCCTGAACGAATCCGAAATGCCCAAGGTCGATTCAGAGTTCGAGGAACTCACCGCAGGGGAAGAAGAGGATCGCCAGCAGCAGCTCAAGACCAAGTGGGCCGCGCTGGAAGCACTTGTCGGCAGCGAGAAACGGATTCGCCTGATCGCCGAAGACTTGTCCAGCACTTCGAGCGGCGACTGGAAGCGATGGACGGCAAGGCGATGGTCGTCTGCATGAGCCGCCGCATTTGCGTGGACCTCTACAACGAACTCATCAAGCTCCGTCCCCACTGGGCCAACGCGACATCAATTTGATTTACGAGGACCGCGGAGCGGAATGGAGCCGCGCAATCAAACCGATTGCAGACGCGATTTTGCTGAGCGCGGAGGTGATCGTGTCTTGAGCGTGCAATCGCTCCAGTCCAAACAGCACAGGAGGGCGTGTCCTCAGTCATTTGAGTGGAAACGTTCAGTGCGTCAGTCCGGCACACCGACGCGAGCTAGCTGATGCGGCAGACTGCCGACCCAGTCTGTCTCTCCAATCGTTGGTTTTTCGGCGCACCTCGTAACGCGAACACACCATACAGCTTGCCTGCTTCCTCGGTGACGGGCACTCGCAAGTGGTCAACACTCCTGCGTCACAGCCTCACGTTCCGCAGACGCAGGGCGTTGCTGATGACCGAGACGGAACTTAGGCTCATCGCGGCACCGGCGATGATCGGGCTGAGCAGCAAACCGAAGAACGGGTAAAGCACCCCCGCCGCCACCGGAATCCCCAGCGCGTTGTAGAGGAACGCGAAGAATAGGTTCTGCCGGATGTTCCACATGGTGGCGCGACTGAGGTGGATGGCTTTGGCAATGCCGCGGAGGTCGCCT
>JBGTKH010000337.1:0-4412 GCA_041744735.1 Pirellulaceae bacterium
CCTACGACGCCACCGCCCGCCGCATCCAAAAGATCGTCTCCAACGGCGGCCTATCGGGAAACATCCCCAACGGCACCACCCACTACCTCTACACCGCCTGGCAATGCCTCGAAGAAACCGACGGCTTCGGCAGCCCGCTCAAACAATACGTCTGGGGCATCTACATCGACGAACTCCTGCAACAGCGTCTGCTCACCACCATCAACAACCACGGCGCCGGTGACTATTTTCCCTTGAGCGACCTCCTCTACCGCACCACCGCCCTGACCGACGCCGCCGCGAACATCATCGAAGCCTACGACACCGACGCCTACGGCAACACCCTCATTTTCACCGCCCCCGGAACCGCTGGCAACTGGTGGGCAGATGATGCAGATCAGACCGACAACGCAACCTGCGACTTTATTTTTACGGGGCAGAGATACGTTCCCGAGGCAGATTGCTATTACTACCGTGCGAGATATTTTGACCCTGAATTTGGCCGGTTCGCAAGTCGCGACCTACGCGGATACGCAAAAAGCCTTAATCTGTATGGTTACTCCTCAACTAATCCAGCAATATTCGTTGATCCAACGGGTGCCAGCGATATAAGCCCAGTATGGCAGCCGCCTGAGATTCCAATTTCTAAAACGTGGGAGACACGGAAGGGAGATTGGGACATGGGCTCGCCCGACGTTAAGAACTGTTCCTTTAGACTAGCAGGCGCGGCTATTCCGTCGGACGAATTATCGGGTGCGGCTCCCAATACTGTGGTCACGATTTCACCTTTAACAGGCTTGCAAGGCATGATTAACACGATTGTCAAATACGGTTGCTGTCGCATTTCGATTTTCGGACATCAGGGCGGCGACATCGGGAACTGCGGTGGGATGACAATTTGGCCTAACGGGCACGGCAAAGGGACGCCAATTACAGTTTTTCCAAATGCGACGTTTCAAATGCAACTGAGACAGGCATTCCGTCGCATTGGTTGCAGCGAATGCGCTATTCAAACGAGGTCATGCTCGTGCCCAGAGAATGAGAAACGAATAAATACACGACAAGGGATCGCTGATGCCACTGGCTGTACCTATTCTGGCACCGTCCCTGATGCCACGGGTAACTTTGGTTACGGTTTCTTTAAGCCCGGGGCAGGTCCATATGGCACATCGTGTCCAGGATATAGCTTTATTCACCCGAAAAGTGAAGCCACGGGATGCAAAGGACCCATGCCACTAGAAGTGATTCAGCCGAAAACTCCACTTTAAGAGCACTACGATAGTTACATACTTCGGATTCATGAATGCCCGGGGCCACTGCGAAGTGTCACGATCCGCTTGGCCGCAATGTCATCATGGTCGCGATCTTTAAACGCGATCGTGCCGATTCATTCTGGCCTCGACAACCAAGTGCTGACCGCGATTGCTGCTGCGTCGGTGGTAGCTAGTAGTTACGACTGTTTGCCAGATCTCGTCACAATTAATGGGACTTCACAGATGCGGCGGAACTCGACTGTGTGGAAGGTAGCGCCTGTGGCTGCGCTTCTGGGCGTGAATTTGTGCCTCGTGTCAGCATGCTCTCGCCCTTCGCCCCAGCTAAGGAGCACGGTTATGGTCGCGGAGGCGCGTGTTGATGCGGGCATGGTCGCGGCGGCGTCCGTCGATGATGGGTTCATTGAAGATGGCGCGTTGTCTCCGGATGGAACGCACATATTGATGTCGGCGGATAAGAATTCTGGCGGATACCAGATTTACTTATGCCAGCCTAGCGGGTCGTCGCAAACGATAAATCCCCGTAAGCTGCAGTTCGCACAACCAAGCTATAAAGTCGGGTGGGTGTCGAGCGAGCTAATCATTTTAGCACATAATTGGGACGTCACCGCTATGGAGTACGAAAGTGGTAAAGTGCGCTGGAAGCTCAACATTGACCCACTGCAAGTTCAGTACTTGAAAGTCAGTGATTGGGCGGTGTTCGACGAGGGCACCAAGATTATTGCATCGACGTATAATGAACCTTATGATTTGGGCACGTATGGAAGAGTACTATGTTTTGATGCGACGAATGGAACGCTACTTGCCGTCATTCACGAGAAGCGGCGGGAAATCACTACGGTCACCGTAAATGACACCGGCACATTCATTGGAGTAATCGACAATGACCGCGTATGTGACGTGTTCGTGAAAAGCGTGGGTGCTGGTGAACAAGTATTTCCGTATCGTGGGCGCAGAGTTGACGATTTATTGTTTGGGAGCAACGTTGCGAAGGCCCAGCGCCATGGCGTTGTCGCGGTTTCGAAGGTGGGAGAAAGGGGCGTGTATTGGGCGGACGGCAGCGTGTATATCTTCGAGATTCGGCGTCATTTGGATAAGACGCAAGATCCGGTGTCCTCGACAAAGCTGGCTGGAAGTGATGGGCAGTGGTCGGCCAATGTCCTGGCAACATTCGCTGTGCCGGCGCTGAGTGACCAAAATGAGCGGTGGTGCTTTTGGGACGGTGATAATATCCTGTACTTGTACAATGGACCGAACATGTGGCGCATTTTCTTTCAAGACCGGAAGTGGCGACTGGCAAAAGGGCCGCCCTTGGGTTTCGTTCCTGTAGCGTTGACGGGGACAGTCGGTGACCGTTTTGTGGCGTGGGGTCGTCATCGTGTTGGAGTGTATTCTAAGTCCGAAATGCCTTTCGAAACGATAGAATGAGATAGTGAAGTTTCCAGGTTGGGATAGACTCCCAAGTTTCAGGTGCGTCGGTGGATTCCGCAGATCGCGCTGATCGGGTGGTGAGGACGATACAATCCGTGTCAGCGTTGGCATTGATACCGCGTGGATGCCACTGGCCATGCCAGTGCACTTTGAGAACGGCAACAACACGCGCTGTGTTCTTACCCTTCGGCGGCGCGTCGATCGTAACCACCACGTTCTACGACGCCAACAGCCGCATCAAACGGCTCGTCGACGACCGGGGTGACGTGACGGATTACGAGTATGATACACTAGACCGAGAGACCGTGATGCGCTTCCACGACGGTTCGACCCGCGTTCGCGCCTATGATGAGGCCGGCGACGTGATTCAATTCACCGACGAAAACGGCTCCGTGATGGAAAACACCTTCGCCGCCTTGGGGCGCAAGACCCAGTGCGATATCACCAAGGCCGTGGGCGTCGTTGGCACCGATGCGCAATCGTTCGAGTACGACGGCCTGTCGCGTCAAACACAAGCCATCGACACCGTCGGCGGGACCGACGCGACCTTGGAAATGTTTTACGATTCACTCAATCGCGTCATCGAAGATTCGCAAACCTACACACTCGGCACCCAGAACGTCACCACTACCGCATTCGCCTCGCACCCGATCAGGCAATTGGCGTTCCCCAACGGTCGCCAGATCGACAATACGCATGATCTGCTGTACCGCCGCACCGATGTCTCCAACACCGGCGGCAGCACGATCGCCGCGTGGCGTTTCTTCGGCCCGTCACGGGTGGCCGAGTTGCTGCTGGGCAACGGCCTGATATGCACGCACATGAATAACGCCCGCACACGATCGGCCATACAAGAAAATCAAACCGAAGAAGACTGGCAAGGCCAAGTTACGCCGGCCTGGGGCGATGCCTCGTCGGACCGCCTCGGCTATGACGCTGCAAGGCGGATTATCACCAAGCGTTACCTGTCCGGCGGGCTGAACGCGATGACGTTCGCATACCTGGACACCGAGCCGGTCGTGGGTTTCACCACTGCCCTCGACCGCTTAGGCAATAAATTCTTTGAGCGGCATCTTCACGCCGAGTCTCGCAGCCATCTCTACGAAGCGTTCGCCAACGGCACGCCGCAAGGCGGTTACGACTCGATCGACCGCCTGCGCCAATACCAGCGCGGCGTCCTGACCAGCACCGGCGGCAAAAACAATCTCGGCGGAGGCGGCATCGAAACGCCGATCAGCTTGCCCAACACCGATCAGAGTCGCACTTACGACCTCGATGGCCTCGGCAACTGGCGCCGCACCGTCTACGAACCCGTCGGCGGTACGCTCACGACCGAAATCCGCCAACACAACTCCCTGAACCAAATCACGCGCCGAGACAGCACGCCGTTCGCCTACGACCTCAACAGCAACCTCCTCGACGACGGCACGCGCCTTTACACTTGGGATGCCCTCAACCGCCTGGCGAACGTCCGACGTAAGTCGGATGGTCTCTTGATCGGCGAGTACGCGTACGACGCCACCGGCCGCCGCATCCAAAAAATCGTCTCCAACGGCGGACTATCCGGCACCATCCCCAACGGGACCACGAACTACCTCTACACCGGCTGGCAATGCGTCGAAGAATGCGATGGCTTCGGCAGCCCCCTAAAGCAATACGTCTGGGGCATCTACATCGACGAACTCTTGCAGCAGCGCCTGCTCACCACCATCAACAACCACGGTGCCGGCG
>JBGTKH010000338.1:0-3940 GCA_041744735.1 Pirellulaceae bacterium
GCCAGCCGTGCTTCCGGCCGGACGATTGATGCGCACTTGACGAATCTCGACCGTCAATGGCGAGTTGCCGCATTCGACCAGCAACTTGTTCAGTTTGCGCTGGTCGATTGTCAAGCGGATGCGAACCGGCATGCGTTTGGCGACGGCCAAAAAGGCGTCCTCCGGCTTGGTCGACGTTCTAGCTTCGCGCAGCCGCTGACCGCTCACCTCTTTGTAGTTGTTGTCCACGTAACGGAAATTCGCGGGGTCGGGATAAGGGGCACCTGTTGAGTCCATTGCTCCCGGTATCCCGCCCTCACCGCCCTCACCCGTCAGTACGCCCGGCGCGCCGCTGGCGTATTCGGAAGATGCACCCTCTGGACCCTCTGAACCGTAAGCAGCTTCACCGGGTACACCCGATTCCGCTCCGGTTGGAGTCGCTGCTGCCAAGCGAATAATCGTGCCCGCTTGCCCCACGGCATCCCGGCCGATGTGAATGGAATCGATGGTCTTAATGGCCGCGTTATAGTTGCGGTCGGCGTCGCCATTGGTGGCCTTAATGATGTTCATTAACGTCTTGAGGACCCACAAGTCCTCCTGGGCATATAACATTTGGATGGTCATCGGCGTTCCATCTGGATTCGACGGCGACGTCCAGTTAAACAGCCCTCCTTGTAAGTGCGACTGATTTGCCGGGCTCCAATGCACAACCCTTTGATCTTCAGCGGGCATGGCAGTTCCGTCGCCTGCCGTCACAGGCGGCGCTAAGCCTTCGCCGACCATACCCAGTCCGCTGGACGCGCCGCTTACTTCCCAACGAGCCCCAATAATTCCCGCGAGCTTCGGCAACTCTTGCTTAATGTAATTGCGATATGCCGTCCTCAGACTAATGTTGACCTCGTGCTTCATATGATCGGGCGGCGGCGGAGGAGGATATGGCACCTTGTGTTCGATCGGCCGCAAGTCTTTGACTGCGTCCTTGAAACGCTGTCCGAGTTCGTCGGGCCAGACGAACAGATCACCCTGATTTTTGTACTGCTTCTCCCATGCTTCCACGACGTTCTGTTTCAGCGCGTTGATCAGTTTATCGGTTTCCGCGTGAGTCACGTCGTTGGGGTGATACACGTACGTGCTCGTCGGCATCTGCACGCCGCGGCCCATGATTTGATCCGCCATGCTGAAGTTACTTTCGAGTTCGCCCACACGGGTTGTCCTTTCGCTTCCCAGGCTCCCTGTCGCGATGTACCAACTTGCCATCCCGATGATCGCAATCACGCCGCACGACAGCCAGAAGCGATATTTGTGGACCTTGGTCAAAACCAATTTAAGCTTATCCATGATTACATTCCTCCCAGCTCGTTGACCGCCACGTTGTCTGCAGTCGGCGGCGGCGGCGCTTGCAGCTTCTTGCGCGCTTCAAGCCGCTCGCTCAAAGGCTTTGGTTGCCAGGAAAACTGCACGACAAACGAATGCTTGGGTGCTTTATAGAAGGGTGGGTTGTTCTTATCTTCGGCGGTGGGTTGTGCGGGCCGGCCAAGTGGACCGCCAGCCCCGGCCTCGGCGGCCGGAGCCGTGTAATAAGGATTCGGAATCTGGTACATGTCATCGGGGGGCGGATCATGGACCAGGATGGGATAGCCGATGCCGAGCTCCTTGAGCTCGAAAATTTCCGTCCGGCCGCCCGGCCCCGGTTCGATGGGCAGCGCCACTTTGCCCTCTCTCAAGTTTTTGATGAGCGTGTTGCGAACGTAGTTGCCACCCGTATTCGTCGTCCCCACGTTGTGATAGTGATAACCAGCCATCTCGATGACCCAGCCGGGACCAGCCGGCCCAATCACCTGAGTGCCAGCCGCTGGGTCGCTTCCATCCGGCGGTACCGCAGCCGGGTCGACCGCAGCCGGGTCGCCTTCAGCACCGTTGGCCGCTGGGACTGCCGGTGCCGTCGCAGCCGCCGCATCGGGGTCGGTTGTCTGACCGGCGAGATAGCGATTTCGGACAGGTTCGGTAAACCACTGCTGCAACTCGGGAAAGTACATCGATTCAATGTACTCGATGTGCAATTCGGGACGCTGCGCAAAAGGAACTACGTTGGGGTCGGGAATCACGCCCGGCGGTCGCGTTTCGTCCCGCGGCAAGGCTTCGTTGATCGCCTTCATCACCTCGAGCCACAGCAACTTGCGGTTGTAGTTGTTGGCCAATTCGTCTCCCAACGCCTTTACGTGGTTCCACTGCTCCATCTGTTTCGCATCTTTGTCTATGTGTTCGAGGCTGATTTGGTCGACGCTCTTAAGTTGCGCATCCACCGCTTCCCAGGTATGCCCTTCCTCGGTGCGTACGGGGTTCACCTGATACCAGGCGCTGTAGTAGAAGAAGAAGTTGAAGGCGAAGGCCAGCATCAACGCGCCCACCGTGGCCACCGACCACGGCTTCTTGTCGCGGATCATCCGCTCGACGAGGAACTCGCGCGGCAGCAAATTCGTCTTCAGTTTGCCAACGCCCAACCCTTGCAAGCAGAGCCCATAGCACACGCCGTACGACAGCACGTTCTCTTTGAACGACGGCGCGGAAATCACCGACGAACCGGTCAGCTTGTTGAACTCATCGAGCTTCAGAAACTCGTGCCCCAGATTCTTTTCCAGATATTGCCGCAGGCCGGGCAGTTTGATCGCGTTGCCCAGCACCACAAAGTGGCCGAACTTGGCTTGCTTGTCGATGTTGCGAAAATAACCCAGCGACCGCTGAATCTCGCTCACCATGTCGTTGAAGATCGGCCGCATCACTTGGAAGACCGTCTTGGGATCTTCCGACTGCTTGGCGTTGCGCTTTAGATGCTCGGCCTTGGCGTACGTGAGCTTCAGCTCCTTGGACAGTTGCTTGGTAAAGTGATTGCCGCCCAGCGGAATGCTGCGCTGCCACAAGCGGATGCCGTTAGTGACTACCAAGTCGGTCGTTTCGGTTCCTACGGACAGAATGACCAGCGACGGCGGCGGGTTTTCGGGATCGATTTCATCGGCCGCCGGTCCGCCGTTCAGCACATCGTGCACAATAAAGTTGTACACACACAGCGGCGACAACTGCACGATGTCCAATTCGACTTCGGCTTCCATAAAGGGCCGGATGGCGCGAAACACCTGCTCGCGCTTCATGGCGAACAGGCCGATTTCGGTTTCCAGCGCGAAGCCGTCGACTTCAGTGCCGCCCAACTGTTGGTAGTCCCAGATCACGTCTTCCAGCGCAAACGGGATTTGCTGCCGAGCTTCATACTTGACGATTTCGGGGATCATCTTCGCGTTGACCGGCGGCGGCTTGAAGAACCGCGACAGGCCCGACTGGCCCGAGACCGACATGGCCACCTTGTCGCGCTTCACGTCGTTGCGCTCGAGAAACTGATTCAGCGCGTCGCGAATCAATTCGTCCGGATTCGCTTCCGGTTGACTCAGAATTTTTGGATACTCGATGTAGTCGAAGGCATCGGCGACCACGGTCTCGTCGTCGTCACCGAGCCGGCAGCGCAGCGCCTTGAGCGCGCACTGACCAATATCAATACCCCATACGGCGTCACTCTTCGCCATTGACGTTTCCCCCCAAAGTCCGAATTGTGCCTCAACATGCGGCTGTTCCGCAACCGCTTACCCCAACGGCCATTCTACGTTCCGAGAGATGCTGGCGAAAAGGGTGTCAGAGCAATGGCCGCTGGATTCCCTGTCATCTCCTAATGTACCGGTGTGGCCAGCCCGTTGTCAACTATTTTCTATTCAGGCCGTAGGATGGACGCCTTCGTCCGTCCGCTGTTTCACGCAGATTCATGGTCGGACGAGGGCGTCCAACCTACAACTGGTATCACGACCGTCTCGACGATCTGCTCGACGCCGCGCATCCCGGCGGCTATCGTGGTAAACTCAGCCCTAGTGCTTTGTCACAGCCTAGTGTTCGCGTTGGGTGGCAGGGGTGGGGGGGTGTG
>JBGTKH010000339.1:0-4265 GCA_041744735.1 Pirellulaceae bacterium
GGCACCAGACGGACCTGAGGCGCCCGATGGACCTGAGGCGCCCGATGGACCTGAGGCGCCCGATGAGCCAGAGGCGCCTGATGAACCTGAGGCACCCGATGGACCTGAGGCGCCAGACGGACCTGAGGCACCCGATGGACCTGAAGCGCCCGATGGCCCCGCACCGCCACCGTAGAAGTCCTCGTCGGTAAGTTGGCCGCTTTCGCGCAGATAGTCGATCACCAAATTCAGGTCATACTCGGACAGCGTGCCATCGCCGTCCACGTCCAGAAAGGGTTCCGCCACATCAGGTGGGGCCGGGGAAGTGGGCAGCGGGCGAGCGCCGTTGTTGCTAAGGTCGTAAACGATCACAAAAGCATCCAGCGGGGTAACTTGGCCATCGCCATTGACATCCAGGGCATTGTCTGCATTTTGCCACGGCGAGCCGGTGATGGCAATATCCGCCGCCAAAAATTGGCGATCTTCCAGCCGTTCGCCTGACAGTCTTCGTTTGTAGACCGAGCGGCGCTTCGAGGGGGCCTTGGTCCAGCGGAAACCCATTCGTTGAGCAACACTTTGCAACCAAGACTGACGCGGCATAATCACGGCGAGACCCTCCCGGCAAGGCAGACTGAACGGAATTGACCGCTTACGGCGGTGTGAAGTAAACGACGTTGCCGGGAGAAATGCACGCCGCGTGCCATATCCTGTTGTGTCGCAAACTTGTCGGCACGATTCGTTTCTATCCCTCGTCGGCGACAGAACTTAACGATATTGACTTTTGTCTCGAGCCGGATCGAACAGCCATTGCTGGTCATTGGAAAGTGCCAACAAAAGTTGGCGCCGCCAACTTTTGTTGTGCCAACTTTAGTTGACGTTAGTCGAGATTGAACTTTTTCATCATCTTGCGCAGTGCTTCCCGGCTGACACCATATTGGGCCGCAGTCCGGGTGCGACTTCCTTGGTTTTGTGCGAGCGCGGCACGCAAGAGTTCTCGCTGAAACTGTTCCACGACTTTTTGCAGAGGTGTGTCGTTATGCAGAGCGTCGGCCGCCAGCGAAGCGAACGGCGTAACAGGCAGTGTCGTTGGCGCGCCCGACGTGCAAGCGCCGACGGCAGGTAAGTTTGGCACGATTGAGTCGTGCGTAATTCCGGCGGAATGTTCAAGGACTGAGCGGGGTAACTCGTGCAATTCGATCAGCGGGCCGCGCGGGAGATCGACGAGCGTTTCGCGAACGACGTTTTGCAATTGCCGAGTGTTGCCGCCCCATGGCAGGCGGCGCAGGGCGTCGAGCGCCGCTGGACGGAAGCCGGTCAGCGGCGGGTGATCTTCGATGGCATACAGGGTCAGAAAATGGGCGGCTTGCAGTTCGATGTCTTCCGGGCGCTCGCGCAGCGGCGGGATGCGGATTGTGTAACCGCTCAGGCGGTGGTACAAGTCGGCGCGGAACTGTTTGGCTTCGACCATTTGTTCCAGCGGGCGGTGCGTGGCGGCGATGACCCTCACGTCGACGTCATGTTCCAAATCTGCGCCGACCGGCAGCAGGCGGTGTTCCTCCAGGACGCGCAGCAATTTGGGCTGCAGGTCCAATTCGAGTTCGCCGATTTCGTCCAGCAGCAACGTCCCGCCGTGCGCGGCGCGAAACACGCCCAGTCGCGCGCGTTCGGCCCCGGTGTAGGCGCCGCGGACGTGACCGAACAGTTCGCTCTCGGCCATTGTCCGATTGATGCTGCCACAGTTGATGGTGATCAGGTTGTTGCTGTGACGTTTGCCATCCAGCGCGTGAATGGCATCCGCCAGCCGCTGCTTGCCGGTGCCCGTCTCGCCCAGCAACAGGACCGGCAAGTCGCTCATCTGACCGGCCCGCGCCACGCGATGTAAGACTGGCAACATGAGCGGACTTTGAGTAAGAAAGCCGTGCTGAGCGAAGAGATCGAAAACGATCCGCGACTCCGGTGATACGGAGGCGACTGTTTCGCTTGTCATCGGCAAGCCAGCCGCCAGCGGCGCGACCGGGCCGCCGGTTTCATCCTCCACCGCCTGAGTATCGATGGCAAACACGTGGTCCAGCTTTGTCGCACGAAGAATCTCGGCCAGCGGCGGCCGTACGTTACACAACGTGAGTTTTCCGCCGCCGTATTGCAGCCGCTTGTGCACTGTGATCAGATTGGAGAGCGCGAGACTTGAAACATGCTCGACGTTTTGCAAATCCAAATGCAAACCACGCCCCTGTGCATCGTCGGCCAAGATAAACAGCCGCTCGGTGAAGCGCCGCACGGTGCGTTCGTCCAAGAGTTTGTCGCTCACGATCGACACCACGGTCGTGCGGCCGCGGCGCAGGACTTTCATGAAATCGCGGGGTAAGCGCCCGGTCATCGCATGGTTTCTCGCAATACGAGGGTGCTGCTCCAAAGAGCTATATACAACCAGCAGCTTACACAAAGGGGGTGACAACCTTATGGCACACCGACGGGAAATGGTTTTCGGATTTCGTCAGTTTTGTTTTCGCGCGACTGGCCAAAGTAACGAACAGGGCAATTCTCGCGTGCATGGAGCGGACCGCCCTAACGTGCTGCCGCGTCCCGTCTTGAAGAGCCCACTGCCGATACGCTAACCTTGCCGTGGTAGCTGCACCGGATCGCTTTTGCCAGGAACAACTTGCCATGCTCGAACTATTCGACCAAATCCAACAGGCCGTCACTGCGATTCGTGCGAAGTGGGACCGTCAGCCGCATGCCGGGATCATTTTGGGAACGGGGTTGGGGAGCCTCGTCGAGCGCATCGATGTCGAGGTGTCGCTGGAATATGAGGAGATCCCGAATTTCCCGCGGTCCACGGCGACCAGCCATCGCGGGCGGCTTGTTTGCGGGCAGCTTGAAGGGCTGCCGGTGATGGCGATGGAAGGCCGCTTCCACATGTACGAAGGCTATTCGCTCAAGCAGATCACGCTGCCGGTGCGGGTAATGAAGGCGCTGGGGGCGAACTTGCTGGTCGTGTCGAATGCCTGCGGCGGGATGAATCCGTATTACCAGAGCGGCGACATCATGCTCATCGACGACCACATCAACCTGCTGGGCGACAACCCGCTGATCGGCATTAACGACGACCGGCTCGGCCCGCGGTTTCCCGACATGTGCGAGCCGTACGACCACAAGCTAATCGACCGGGCGCTGGAAGTCGCCCGCCGCGAAAACATCGTGGCTCACAAAGGCGTGTTCGTCGCCGTGGCCGGGCCGAATCTGGAAACGCGGGCCGAGTATCGCTTCCTGCGAATGATCGGCGCCGACGTCGTGGGCATGTCGACCGTGCCCGAAGTGATCGTGGCCGTGCACTGCGGCATGCGCGTGGTCGGCTTCTCGATCATCACCGACATGTGCCTGCCCGACGCCCTGGAACCCGCCGACGTCGCCAGGATCATCGCCACCGCGAACGCCGCGGAACCGAATCTGCGAAAGCTGGTGCTGGGCGTTTTGGCTGGTGAAAAACGCTGAAAGCTGGCACGTTCAAAAGGTGGGTTGTAGAATGAGAGGAAGTTAAATGACTATCCACGCCTCGACAACGAGCAGTGACGTGCCGCAATCAACGAAGCTGGAATTGCCCCGTGATCTCGCCGACGCACAAGCGGCCTTTGAGAAGTGCCTACCGCAGTTGATGCAGTCGCACTACGGGCAGTGGGTTGCCTTTCACGGCGACCGGCTTATCGGCACGGCGGACAATGAAGCGGATTTGTACGCCTTGTGTTTTCGACGCGGCCTAGAACGAGAGCAGTTCATCATACGCTGTCTTATGCCAGAGATGTTGGCGGAACTGGACATCACACCGCCATTCAGCACCTGACACTCGGTCGTCATCCCAGCGAATTCGCCGTGGCCAGCATCATCCGCAAGCTACCGTATGACGACCGGCAAACCAAGCTGACGTTGCCCGGCGGCGGTAACATCCTTATCTTGCCGTATCAAATCGTGGTCTGGATCAGTATCACGCCGACGAACGTCACGGCCGTTGCTAAATCGACCCCAAGACTGCCCGCTGTGATTGACACGGGCTTCAATCATAGTCTCTTGATTCGCGAGGAGCACTTGTCGAATTGGGCTGGTTTGGCGATTGAGCAATTGAGTCCGTTGGAGACTCAGATCACCGCATACGATCATCGCGTTCGCTTGCGCGCCGCCAACGTGTGGCTATACTCAAATCGTTCGGGCAAGCGCGATGAATTACTCGACAAGCCGCCGACTCAGTTGCAGCTCTATCAGGAAGTCACAGTTTGTCCTAGCGACGTCGAAAG
>JBGTKH010000340.1:0-4283 GCA_041744735.1 Pirellulaceae bacterium
TTCGTACTCGCGCAAGTCGGCGTCGATGCGCACGCCACCGCCGTGCGGCACTCCACCGCTGGCTTTCAACAGCAGCAAGCTTCGCTCGGGCGCGCCCGGAAACACGCGCCGCCCGCGTCCTTCCATGACCAGCGCCCGATAATCGGCCGGCGGATCGAAGCCGAAGACCGATAGCTTGAATCCGTTTTGCCCCTCCGCCTTGCCATGACAGCCGGCCGAGTTACAGCCGAACTTGCTGAGCACCGGGATGATGTCGTTTTCGAAGTTAAAGCGGCGCGTCGTCGATGGATTGTCGGCAGCGGCAGCTTGTCCGACAACGGACATTAAAGGAATCATCCCCGCGAGCACGACGGCGATTCGGCTGCTAGACGTCACTGCATTGTGTTTGATCCTCAATCGCATAAGCCGATACTAATGCATCGAGGGGAGTGTTGGCAAGGTTTGTTTGGGGAACTTAAGCGACGCCTTTGCGAAGATGCTACGACGCGACTTGAATTGGCGTGCGATGCCAAGCATTAAACAGGTAGCCCTTCAAGTTCCAATCGACGTTCGCCGGTTGCATTTCACCGGCTGAATCCACGGTTCGGACAATCAATTGAGTCGTCTGCGGCGACACCGCTAATTTCGCTTGCCACAGCCGCCAGCAAAATGGTTTCGTGGGTGTCGTGAATTTCGCACTGGACCATGTCTTGCCGCCGTCGGTCGACAGTTCGACCTGCGCAATTGTGCGGCCGGGCAAGCCGGGCGGCAACGCGTAACCTTGCACAAGCAACTCGCCCGACTTTAGTTTCGCATTCGCGGCCGGCGTGCAGGTGGCCGCGTTGATAGGGAATTCGTAGACCGGATCGGCCGCGGCAAGCTGTTGCGGATCGTCGGTGGTGATGATCTTGTAGGCGTCTTGCAAATAGTGATTGGGCGACGGCCGGTCGCTGACCACGATCTTGCCCAGCCACTTCACGCTGCGGGCACCGATGTAACCGGGCACGACGGTGCGCATTGGAAAACCATGGTCGGGCAGCAGCGGTTGGTCATTCATCTCGTAAGCAACGAGCGCCCCGGGCATCGTACCGGTGTCGGCCAGCGCCTTGTCCAGTGGAATCGAGCCGCCAAAGCCGATGATCTCGCCGCCGTGTTGAATCTCATCGACGCCCTCGAACCAAACGTGCTGCGCACCGTCTTTGATCCCGGCCTTCTTCAAAATCTCCGACAACACCGCGCCGCCCCACGTGGCGTTGCCGATCGCTCCCGCGCCCCACGGAACGCCACTGACCGGCTTGATCAGGCTGTGTTCGTTGCGGCGGTTGCCGGCGCAAGTCAGCGTGGCCTCGACCGTGCGTTTGCGGAATTGCTCTGTCAGTTGCTCGAGGCTAAGTTGCAGCGACTTCTCGACCAGCCCTTCGACCGAGAGGCGGAAACTTGCGGTATCAATCTTGGGAGTCGTCCCGTGGCTGCGTACGTAGAAATGATTAAGCGGTGTGAGCGGCGAGGCGACCAGCTTGTCCAGCGACGGTTCCGCGTTGGGCGGGTCGTCGCTGTGCACGATCAATTCCTTTCCCGGCGAGAATACACTCTCGGCACGCAGCACATTCGGCCCAGCGATCCACAGGCCCACTGCGCCGGTAGCGAACGATTGGGTAAAGGTTCGGCGTGTCAGCGTCAACGAGCGTTTTACATTGCTGTCCATCGTGATGGTCCTCAATTACTGTCTGTGCCGATACAGAAACTAAGCACGAGTTTGGGAGGGCGAAGCTCCTGCTGAGCCGCCATTGTGCTGAGCCGCCATTTTTTGGACCGTCCGGCTCGGCGGGAGCCTCGCCCTCCCGGTTATGAAACCGCTTCTAGTGATGATGACCGCCCGGACCGTGCACGTGGCCGTGGCTGATTTCTTCGGCCGTGGCATCGCGGACTTCGACGACGTTGATGTTGAAGTTCAGCGACATGCCGGCCAAGGCGTGGTTGCCGTCGACGGTAACTTTGTCATTTTCGACTTCCACGACCGTGATCACGCGCGGGCCGGCCATGGTCTGGGCCTGAAATTGCATGCCCACGGCCAGATCGGGCACTGTTTCGAATTGACCTCGGGAAACTTCCTGCACCAGCATTTCATTGCGCTGGCCGTAAGCTTCCTCGGGCGGGATTGTGACAGCCAGTTCCTCGCCGGCTGATTTGCCTTCCAAGGCACTTTCCAAACCGGGTATCACGCGCCCAGTTCCGTGCAGATACGACAGCGGCTCGCGGCCTTCCGAACTATCCAGCACGTTCTTGTCGGCGTCGGTCAGCGTGTAGTCAATGGTTACGACCTTGTGTTTAGCAATCTGCATGGGGGCTCCTTGGTGAGGTGGGAGTGAATCTGCAGGCCCAAGGTCGCCCACGCAAAACGTGCAAGACACCCAGGACAGTCACAGATGTGTGATGTTTCTATCGTAGCCCGCATCCGCGAAATCGACAACCGCGGCGACAATTCGCGGAGCCAAATCTTCGCCACGCTGGTAGTCGGCGGCATGGCGAGCTATCTACAATGGCCCAGCGATCGAAACGATTGACAACGGGGATGAACGCATGAAACGTTTTGCTGTTGGCGCCGCGTTACTGTTGCTTTTGTCGAGACCTTCTTGGGCCGATGGGCCGGCCGATAATCTGCCGGATCAGGTGCGGCGGATTCCGAAGCTGGGCATCGACGTGCCCGCGGACAAGCGCGGGGCGCTCGAGCAGCAGTTGACCGCGCTCAAACGGACCATCGCACAATTGCAGCGGAGCAGCGACGCGCGGACTCTGGCTCTGCTGCCCGACGTGCAGATCTACGACAAGGCGGTCGGCGACGCTTTGAAGTATCAAGAGTTCTTCGACGCGAAAGAAATCGACGTCGCCTTTGAGCTGTTGAAGGAAGGCCAGCAGCGGGCCGAGTCACTAATGAAAGGCGACGCACCGTGGACCACTGCCCGCGGGCTGGTCGCGCGCGGTTACGTTTCGCGCATCGACGGCAGCGTGCAGCCGTACGGGTTGGTGATCCCCGAGTCATACACGTTTGAGGGTGCTCATCGTTATCGGCTCGACATTTGGTTCCACGGCCGCGGCGAGACGCTGAGCGAACTGAACTTCATCCAACAGCGGCAACGCCAAGTCGGCACATTCGCGCCGGCGGACACGATCGTGCTGCATCCGTACGGCCGCTACTCGAACGCCTTCAAATTCGCGGGCGAGACCGACGTGCTCGAAGCGCTCGAATCGACTCGCCGGCGCTACCGCATCGACGACGACCGCACGTCGGTCCGCGGCTTCTCGATGGGCGGCGCGGCGTGTTGGCAGTTCGCCGTGCACTACGCCGACCGCTGGTTCGCCGCCAATCCGGGCGCCGGGTTTGCCGAGACGCCCGAGTTTCTGCGGACGTTCCAGCAAGAAACGCTCGACCCGACGTGGTACGAACGCAAGCTGTGGCATTGGTACGACTGCACGGACTGGGCCGCCAATCTGCACAACTGTCCGACCGTTGCGTACAGCGGCGAATTGGACTCGCAGAAGCAAGCGGCCGACATTATGCAACAGGCGCTGGCCCAACAGCGGCTCGACCTTGTGCACATCATCGGGCCGCAAACGAAGCACGCATATCACCCCGAGTCGCGCGACACGGTCGATGGGCTTCTGGCCAGCATCGCCGATCGCGGGCGACAGCGCCTGCCGCACGAAGTGCGATTCACAACGTACACGCTCAAGTACAACCACATGAGTTGGGTCACGATTGACGCGATCAGCGAACACTGGCAGCAGTCGCGCGTCGACGCCAAGCTGGGCCCGTCGTTCGTGTTGGCCCGCACTCAGAACGTGACCGATCTGACGCTGGACATGCCCGCCGGCTGGGCACCGTTCGACAGTGCGCGGCCAGTTGAATTGCGCATCGACGGCGAAACGCTGGAAACATTCCCGCCGCGATCCGACCGTTCCTGGAAAGTTCAGCTTCACAGCGTCGCGGGAAGTTGGCAGTTGGGCGCGAGGCCCGTCGATGGACTGCGAAAGCGTCACGACCTACAAGGCCCCGTCGACGATGCCTTCATGGACTCGTTCATCTTCATTCGCCCAACCGGCAAGGCGCGGCACGAGGCGGTCGAGAAATGGACCGCCGCTGAGTTGACCCGCGCGATCGAGCACTGGCGCCGTCACTTCCGCGGCGAGGCGCGCGTGAAGGACGACCGGCAAATCAGCGACGACGATATCGCTTCCTCCCATCTCATCCTCTGGGGCGACCCGTCGAGCAACACCGTTCTGTCCCGCATCGCCGACAAGCTGCC